>JAWPMT010000001.1:0-300000 GCA_033344775.1 Cytophagales bacterium
AGAACGCATGAGTTGTTGTACCATTTTTCGTCCCAGTGATTTTGACTCCAGAGGTCACCATTGATGATGGAAGTAGAGGCGATGAGTTCCTTCGACCCGTAAGTCCACCAAAAAGCTACTTCCTGACCAAATTCGTATCCTATAAGGTGGAATTTTTGTTTGGCACGACCGTGCGAAGTTCTGACATGTTTGAGCAGGTCATTGAAGGCATGATGGATCGGATGCGTGCCCCAGCCGTCTTTCCCAATTGGGATCTTCGGAACAATGACAATTGACCGGTCCAGATCAATGTCTGATAGCAGATTCATGGTTTTGTCCCAGGCCCGATGACTTTCATGTGTCTCACATAGCAGAGCAATGATCTCGTACTTTTTTGAACGGTCATAGCCTTCAGGTAATAGGAGGCTGTATTCAAAGCGAATGCCATTAAAGGCTTTGAATTGATGCGTATTTTTTGGCTTGATAATGTTATTCGCCTGTGGTGAGCTGATCGTCCAGAAGAACAGGGTATAAAATGTAATGATCCTTTTCATAAGTTTTTGAATTTCATTCAAAAGTGAAGGACCTACTCCGATTCTTAAAAGACAAAGTGATCAACCGTTGAAAAGGGGATGAATGAACTTGTTACCTTTCGACAAGCTCAGGGTGACAAGTTCCAAATTTGAACCCTAAGGCACTCGCCCGTCCTGCCACGAGGCAGGAAGGGCGAAATCTACTCGTACCTCAACACTTCCGAAGGATTGGTGTTGGCCGTTTTCCAGGTTTGGCTACCTACTACCAGGGCTCCGAGTAAGACAATTACTCCTACACCAAACAGAATGACTCCCACGCTTAAGTTCACACTGTAAGCAATGGCATCTAACCACAAGGAATTAACCAGGTAAGTGAGTGGCAGACTGACGATAATGGCGATTACCAACAACATCAGGAATTTCTTGGAAAGTACGTATACTAATTGACCGCTCGTCGATCCAAGCACTTTTCGGATAGAAACTTCTTTCATACGCACTTGCATTGCATAGACAACCATACCCATTAATCCCAGGGCCGCAATGATCAGCGCCAATAGAGAAATAAACGTTACAATCTTAGAAAGGTCACCAAAGATCAACTCTGCGAAAAAGGCAATTTCCTCATTCATGATCTTGTAATCGAACTGAAGGTCAGGATTCACCGTAGCCCAGGCGGCTTCAATATCATGAAGCGCTGCCGAGAAATTGGTCGCATTTACTTTCACCTGTAGAATGTTCAAACGTTCCGGATCATGAAATAACATCAAAGGTTTTATGGCAGAAAACATGGTTTCATGATGATAATCTGCAACAACCCCTACGATGGTATTGTAGGTTGAATCTCCTCTTAACAATCGTTGGCCGATGGCATCCCTGGGGAAATCAAATTGCAAGGCTTTTGCGGCGGATTCGTTAAGAATTACCTGATTATCTTCCTGACCTTTGATAAGTCCAGTTCCTGCCAGCAGGTCAAGCCCCATATTGTTGACGTAAGCATGGTCAACGGACATTTGATTGAATGTGTATTCCTCTTCGTTGTACATAACATCCGAGGTAGAACTGGTTCCGGAGGCAGGCACAAAATCTGCTTGAGAACTGCTGATGAGATTTGGATATTTGATCAGTTCATTTTGAAGCAATTGCGGATCCGCGCCATTCATTCTGACCACTACAATGTTTTCGGCATCAAATCCATAATCCGTTTTGATCATGAAGTTCATTTGATTGTAGACCAGCTTCACGGTAATGATCAAAAACAAAGACAAGCCAAATTGCGAGACAATCAGGAAATTGCGCATGCCCATTTTTGAAAAGACTTTAACTCCTGCAAGGCTTTTGAGTGCTTCCATCGCTCTAACCGAAGAATGAAAGATGGAAGGGACAATACCTGCAGCCAGCCCCACAAAAACTGAGAAGCCCAAACAGATGGTGTAAACAGACACGGACTCACTCAGGTTCCAGTCCAATAACTGACTGAAATTGAGCCCCAAAAAGATGGGTTTGATGAAAGTAAGTACACCAAGAGAAAAGATAAAAGCGAAAACCGAAATCAAGACGGATTCTGCCAGGAACTGTGTAATGATCTGTGCCCGAGACGCCCCAAACACCTTTCGAACACCTACTTCCCTTGCCCGGTTTAGCGATCGTGCCAGGGATAGATTGGTGTAGTTGAAACAAGCCGATAGAATAATGACCAGAGCCATACCGGCGAGGAAGTAAACAAATAACATTGGAATACCAGGGCCTATCGCGTTTCCGACCATGGGACCTGGATTGATGTCAGTGATCTTCTGAAGATAGAAGGATGGAACATCATTTTCTTGTTCCGCATATTGTTTGACACTTACGTCTGATAAATAGGTTTCTACGGCTGCTTTATCCGTTCCTGGAGCGAGTTGTACATAATTCCATGAATTCCATCGGTTAGACCAGTTGTCTTTCAAGTCTTCTTTCAATTCTTGTTTGACAAGCGCTTCATAACTTGCCATGGAAGCCAAAGCATCAAACTTGATGTGCGTTTTTCCATCAATGGGTTTCATCACGCCAGTGACCTGATAAGTCCCCAATTCTCCGACAGTGATCATTTCACCAACTATCTCGATTTTGCCGAATAGTTTAAGTGCCGTGTCATGAGTGAGGATTACCTGATAAGGTTCGTTAAGGGCAGTATTGGCATTTCCTTCTGAGAGTTCATACTGGAATACTTTCAGTACCTGAGGGTCCGCAAAGAAGCCTGCCACCGGGATATTGACATCTTGCATGATGTTGATCCAGTTATTTCCGAATCCTCGAACAAATCGCGCATATTCCAATACCTGACTGTGTTCTGCTTTCATTTTTGGTCCGAGTGGGACAGGAGTGGTGGCCATTCCTTTTAGAATGGGCTCATCGAATCGCTCAATGTTCACCTGATAGAGGCTATCGTGATTGGTGTTGAAGCGGTCATAACTGAACTGATCCGCCAGCAGCATGATGATGACCATGCAGACTGATAAGCTAAAGGATAGTCCGAAGACGTTGATCGCAGAAAATAGCTTTTGCTTGAAAATGGCCCGGAGGCCGGTTTTTAAGTAATTGAAGAACATGTTGTTGACCTTTTTTGTCACATGAGAGCCACATTCCAGTGAAAAGGTTGCTGTTAAATGAAAATTATTTCCTGAAGGGGCATCGATCTACATGTTCATACTAATTCACATCAGCACAGCGTTACTGCCTGTGAAGCATGTAGTTGTGCTTAACCCAGATTTGTCATTAGAGTTTTAGTAATGAGAATAGAAAGGCTAATGATAATTCTGGGTTCAATGTCATCAACAGGAATAGTATGAAGTATTTGTTTTTATGTCTTTGTATGTCGGCAAACCTTGCCCATGAAATCAATGATCCGCTCGTGAAAGCTTATGAGCGCTTCGCCAAAAAAATGTCTGGTTACGAGTATGTCGCTAACGATGGTGACCCGGGTGCGTCGTTCTTGATGTCGACCAGCGAGATTACCAATTTCGATTATCTGGAGTTTTTGTATCAAACCAAACAACAAAAAGGGTTGGAGGCTTACCACCAGATGTTGCCAGATACTAGCCTATGGAGAGAGGTGCCTCCTTTTGGTGAGACACTTGAGGTCACTTATCATAATCATCCGGCTTACCATAAATACCCGGTGGTGAACATTACACATGACCAGGCGAAAGAGTATTGTGCATGGCTACAGGATGTATTGAGTCAAAACGAATTAGTGAATGGCTATCAGGTTCAGGTGAAGTTGCCTTCGGTCGAAGAATGGACTTATGCAGCCACTGGAGGAGGAGATGATGACAATAAATTGCCCTGGTCTGGCCTGGAACTTGAACATGAAGGTCAAACAAGGGCCTTTTACAATAAGATCAGCCAGTTTGATATACTACGAGATGAGGAGGATAGTATAAAGATCTATGATAGTTCCTATTACTACCCATACCCGCAGCGTTATGGCATTTTTATGGGAGATGTGCATCAATTGGAAACTGGTTTCTGGGACTTGGCTCATATGGCAGGCAATGCCGCGGAGTTCATAGAAGAGAAAGGAGTGACCAAAGGTGGTAGTTGGCGTGATCCGGCTTATTATCTGATGAATAGGGTATTACAGACTTACGAAGGTTCAGGTGCTTCCATTTCAAATGGATTTCGTGTGCTGGTAAAATTGATTCCTGAGGAGGTGAACTGAGTAAGATATTCGGTTGAGGGGACACAACCGATGGTGAAATAGCATTCACTCTATTTTTTGAGATTACGGCACATCAATTTTATCGTTAATGATAATAAATAATAGGTGCTGTGATGGCCGCAATGACGGATATTCATTTTGGCTCCGTTCGTGTCTTCACGAACGGAAATAGGTAAATGCATATGGAATAAATCGGTTGTGGGGACACAACCGATGGCGATAAGATATTACATTAATCTTCTCCGTCGTACAATTCCTTGATCTTGTCACGGTCTTCTTCCGGGATGGAAGTATCACCCATGAGTTGCCAGGCCCGCTGACGTGAATTGATGTTGTATTTTTCGATTACACTGTTCTCCTTTTCACGCTTGCGAATTCGTCTCCCAACAATTAACAAAGTGATTTGAAGGACCAGGGCACCACCGACAATTACAAAAATTAAAGTCATATCGTACCAATTATACGGCTTCTTCTGTAATTAAGATGAAAAACAGTTCGGAACTTGACGAATGGGATGAGAGAAGTATAAAATTTAATTGAATAGATTTACTGAACTAGCCGCCGACCATGATCACCAGAATTGCCGCAATATTCTTGTTTCTACTGAGCTGTAGTTCGTCATTTGCGCAGATTGATAGTTTGCTTGTGCTTATTGAACAAGAACAAGAAGATTCCTCTAAATTCATGCTGAAATACCAGTTGGGGAAAGAATATTACTTCAGTAACAAATACCAGCAAGCAAATCAGGTTTTTGAAGAAGTATTGGCCTATTTCTCATCTGTTTCGGACTCAAGTAGCATGGTGTCAAATCACATCTGGATCTCTATTTGTTCAGAATATGTTGGAAATTTTGAAAAGGCCATTTCACATGGAGATATCGCTTATCGATTAGCAAGACAACTTGGCGATGTAGAAAGTGCTGCTATGGCCTTGAATAATTTGGGCATCACCTATAAGCAACTTGGAAGAAATGCTGAGGCATTAGCGATTTATGAAATCGGACTAGGTTATTCTAAAGAAATTTCCGACACAGATTACGAAGCGGCTTTCCTTGAAAACATGGGGATTGTTTATTCTAATTTGGGACATTTTGTTGAAGCGTTAAAATCAAATTTAGCCGCCTTAAAGATTTATGAATCACAGGGGGATGAACAATCGGTGGCAGAATTGCAGTTAAATATTGGTCTGCTCTACAAAAGGAATAAAGAGTATCAGAAAGCAGTAGATCATTACAAAAAAGCCATAGACATTGAGATAAAAACCAAAGACTCGCTTGGATTACAAATCGCTTATGTCAACTCAGGAAATGCCTACCTTGAATGGGGCAAGCTTGAAGAAGCTAAGAAGTGTTTATTGAAAGGCAAAGCTATTTCGGAAGGGGTGGAGGTACGATGTACCCGGCTCGTAGGTATCTATCTAGGCAATTTATACCTACAATTATCTCAACTTGATTCAGCGGAATATTATCTCGAAAAAGACATGAAAACGCTGGAAACGTGTGATTTTACTCGCCTGAATTCTATGGCCTCTTTTCTCATGGGTAAGCTTCGCTTTCAACAGGGATATTTCTATGAATCCGTCAATTTTTATAAACAGTCGTTGAAGGAATCTAAATTGACTGATTATTTATCCGTCCAGAAGGATGCGGCATTGGCATTGTATGAATATTATAAGAAGATGGGAGATTCACAAAAAGCCCTGCAATACCATGAAACATATCTAACTGCCCATGATTCTCTTTTTAATCAGGAAAATACTCGTCAGTTAACCTGGTTAGAAGCAAATGCGCAGATGGAGAGGGTTTCAGATAGCTTGAAATATATCAATGAACAAGAAACGCGTTTTTTCAATTTGGAACTGAAGCAACAAAAGAGCAGAACGAACATGATATTGATTTTAGCAGGAGTAGTGTTTGTGAGTTTGTTGCTGTTCTATCTTTATTTGCGTAATCGTCAGCAACTTCTTTATCAGGTAGAGATAAGTAAAGAAAGACAGAAAGGTTTCAAAGCTGTAATTACCGCAGAGGAAGCAGAACGAAGCCGAATCGCGAAGGACTTACACGATGGGGTTGTTCAGCATTTGGCAGCGATTAAACTTGTTTTGGCACAGGCGCTCCCAAAACTTAATGAAGAAACAGAAACCATTCTTAAAGCCCAAAGGTTAGCTGAGCAAGCTGCGGATGATACCCGCACAATATCGCATCAAATGATGCCCAAAGCTTTAATGGAGGCAGGGATTGTCCCTGCAATGAAGGATGTCATCAATAATCAATTGACCTTAAATCAGATTACGGTAGAATTTCAGCATTTTGGCCTTAAAGAGCGGTATCCTCAACAGGTTGAAGTCACTATCTATCGCATTTTTCAAGAGTTGTCCAACAACATCGTAAAACATGCGCAGGCAAAACATGTAGATGTGCAATTGATGGAACATGGGGGTAAACTCATTTTCATTGTTGAAGACGATGGAATAGGAATAGGCGACAGTAAAGGTTCTGGAATAGGTCTCAATAACATTTCCAGTAGAATACTGACTGTTGATGGTAAGGTTGATTTCAGCTCTGGCGAAAGCTCCGGAACGGTGGTAACGATGGTAATACCTCTATGAATAAGCTAAAAATCATTGTTGCCGACGATCACCATTTGGTTCGTTCTGGTATTGTAAAAATATTGGAAGAAGAAACTTCGATTGAAGTGATCTCTGAAGTGAATAATGGAAAAGAAGCTATCGATAAGTGCAAAATACTTAAACCAGATATTCTATTGTTGGATCTTGATATGCCCATTATGAATGGACTAGAAGCCGTACCATTGTTGAAAGAGAGCGTGCCAAATCTCAAAATTGGTATCCTAACCATGCATAAAGAGAAATTTCTAGTTGAAAAACTCATGAAAATGGGCGTTGACGGATATTTGTATAAAAGCAGTGACCCTCAAGATCTGATTTACGGCGTTCAAAAGATTGCAGCGGGCAAACGTTATTATGATTCAGAAGTCACCGAGAACATTGTTTTAGAAAGTACTTTTAGTGAACCTAACAAAGAAAGCGCGTTGTTGCTGGCTTTATTAAGTGATCGTGAAAAAGAAATATTGAGGATGATCGCAGAAGGACATAGCAGTGCGGAAATAGGGGAGAAGCTTTTCATTTCTGCCCGTACGGCAGAAACTCATCGATCGAATATTATCAAAAAAATTCAGGTTAAAAATGTAGCCGGACTGATTCGGTTTGCCATTAAGTCCGGCTTGGTTAGTTAGCGTTAGCATTCAGGTTTGAGTAAACTAAACGGACTATTAAGGATTAGCCTTCAACATATGTATGAAGTCTTTCAGCAGCAAAATCTACTACTTTATTAATAATCGAATAAAAGTTAGGGTCAAATCCATTGATAACCTTTCTTGTTTTCGACTTCCCTTTTTTAGTATGGTAGGTTTCCTCACCTAGCACATGAATGCCTTCATAAAGTGGTTTTTTGGCATAGGGATCAGTTCTTAGCCTTGAAACAATGGCTTCATGGTATTTTCCGTACGGGATACGTTTTTCTGTTCTTGCTGGATTCTTGTAAAGCAGATCTGCTTTAATAAGCCAAAACGAATCTCGAAAGGAGTCCATTTCTATGGTCACTATCAAGACGGCATCAAGATTCAAGGATTCGAAAAATGCATCACGCTCTTTGATGGCCTTCGGCATGGCCCCGAAATATGGCAATGTCATATTTCTGTACCCCTGAGCAGGACCAGAATTCCCCGCACCTGTCAGGCCGTCGAATGCCTTGACGGCCTTCAGTTCTTTCAATTGGTAACTATCATAGATGCTGGATTTTTCTTCTGTGTCCAGATAATCATCTATTTCCAACAAGTTCATACCTCTTGATGTAAAAGATGCCTTAATCCCATCTATCGTTTTAGAGTACAGATGGTTAGCATACAGACTAAGTGCCTCAGAAGTACGTTTGGTTCTTGAAGTTGTCGTTACAGAAGAAGAGACATGAGTTACAGTTTTGGCCTTGTCATTAACAACAAAAGTCAATAAACCTACACGCTGTGGAAGTTTGTAATCTTCTTCTTTGGCCCATCCTTTTTTGATTTGAATTTTACGCAATTCTCCTAACTGAACCAGAACTGATTTACGTAACTTATCTGGGTTGTCCATTAATTTGGCCAACTCCTTGGATTGACTAGAACAAAAATGGTTAAGTCCAAATACAAATATTGCAGACCATAACAGAGTTACAAATTTTTTCATTTCGCTTTAGGATTTAAATGGAGCAGGTATTCTCTTCAAGTCGACCTAAAGCATTGAGACGTTGGAAGAGAAACCTGCAAAATTCTTTCAATGCTTATTGATGATCAACAAGGCAAACTTCCTAAGTCATTCGAGTGATTGTAATCCGTGAATCTCCGTATTATCCTACGTAGTTTTTCGTAATTGAAGAAAGACGTCATATTGTATACATGACTAACCTTAGCATTGGAGCTAGTTTTTTGGTAATGCTTGAGAATAATGTCTCGTGAGTCATTACAACGGTTTATCATGTTTGCTTTGATATTATGGAGAATTTTAAGACGAATATTCAAGTGTTATGTTACTTTCGAGTATGGCCCAAATTCGTGTACTCGCGATAGAAGATGAACTGCTTCACACAGAACAGCTCCGACTATTATTGGAACAAAATGGTTTCATAGTCATTGATGTGGTTGATACAATCAGTGAGTTCAAACGGATGATTCTCGCCACACAACCGGATATTCTTTTGGTAGACATAGATCTTGGTGAAGCCATCAATGGTATCGAATTGATGCAGGGAGTATCGACTACTTATGATGTGCCATTTATCTTTTTGACTGCTCATGAGGATCAGCAAACAGTGAAAACGGCGATGGCAACAATGCCTTCTGCATATCTGACCAAACCATATACCGGGGCTTCATTGAGGGCCGCCATTGAATTGGCAAATGAGCGGCATATGAAGCAGCCCAATTCTCATTCAGACAGTGTGAAGAAAATGATCTTCGTACGTTCTGAAGATCGACTTATTCGGATCGCTCCAGACGAGCTTTGGATGGTGGAAGCTCAAAACAAACAGTGCTCCATAACATTGGGTAACGAACAGTTTGTTGTGACAGCAAAGTTGACGGAGTTGGCCAATCAACTGTCCCCAGATCAGTTCATGCAAATTCATCGGTCATATATAGTGAACCTGGATCAGATAGGAGAGATCGATGCACAATACCGCCACCTAACGATCGGAGATCAAGAAATACCCATCGGACGTAGTTATAAAAGTGCCCTCATGGAGAAGCTTTTGAAGCTTGGTTAGTTTATAGAATATTAATATCTGGATTGATTGAATTCGGTTCCATCAATTATCTTGGCAACATGGCGAATTGTCTTTTCCGGTTGCATCTGATAAGTGCATTTATCTTTTCATATTCATTGAATGCGCAGGAATCAGACACGGTGCTTCTACGACTTTTTGTGGAGGATACTGTCGATCGATATGAACACGCCCGATCATTTTTTGATAACAATGAACTTACTGCGAAAGAAATTATCGTGATTGCGAAATCGCATATCGAAGCACTTGATGATCGATATGAATTTCTCTTTTTTGCTGATGAGTATTTTTATGTTCGGGATCCGAAGATCAGCCTCAAAGTGCTAAGAGAAGCCACAGCAATTGCACAGGAGTTGCAAGATTCTGAAAGGGAAGTTTTTGCAAAGGTGAATGTAGCAGGAGCATTACAATACATCGGAGACTATGATTCTGCGCTCAACACCTATTTAAAGGTACTGGATGAAGTTCCGGAGGGTACAGAGATATATTATGATATTCTGGAGGGTATTGCCCTCACCTATCAAGGATTAGATGATTTGATCTTAGCTAAGTCTTATTTTCAAAAGGTCTTAAAGTATTTTAGAAATAATAAGAATAGTCACAATTACTACAATACCATATACAATTATGGCGACTTACTTATCGATATAGGCATTTATGATTCATCCATCATCATTTTTGAAGAAGTACTCGATAATTTCAACGTTCATGAACGATTGGACTTGAATTCTTCTTCCAAGGGGCAGATCGCCAGGGCTCACGAACTTCAGGGTAACTATAGGGAAGCGATCACATGGCAAAGGCTTGGCCTTTATGAGGAAAAAGCAACTAAATCTTACTCGGAAATGATTGATTCACACGGTACCCTGGCGGCGGCTTTTACAGGGCTCGGTCAGATCGATAGTGCTAATTATCATTTTTCAATGGCATTAAGGTATGCCGAAGAACTGAAGGTCTATGAAAAAATGCTTTCGACTTATCAGTTGCAAGCTAGGGTGTATGCTAAAGCAGAATATTTTGAAAAAGCATATAAGGCCGAAAAACGCTCTTCTATGTTGGCAGACAGTTTGAAGGGAATACAAATTCAGGAAGTACAACTTGAATTAAGAGAAAAGTATGAAACGGAAAAGAAAGAGGCTGAAAACGAGCTATTGATAAAACAAAACAATGAACAACGCTTTTTTTTGGTCATCGTGGCTTGTCTGTTCCTGATTGCCGTGGGGACCTTAATTTTCATTTACAGGTTACAGAAGAAGACGCAACGACTCAATGAAAAGATTTCCAGTCAATCGGTACAGTTGAATCAATTGAACCAAACAAAAGACCGCCTTTTTTCGATCATTAGCCATGACTTGAGAGGGCCCATCTCAGCATTTGAATCGGTGGCTTCATTGGTGCAAAATTTCCTTAATAAGGGAGATACGCAGAAGGTAAAAGAGATTGTGGTGAAGGTCGAGAAGTCCAGCAAAAACTTGCGAATGCTACTCGACAATTTATTGAATTGGTCCCTAAGTCAACAAGGAGGAATCACTTTGAAGGTAAAGTCATTGGACCTGCCATCATTGATCAATGAAGTTGTCGATACATTGACTGTTTCAGCAGAGGCGAAGGAGATAAAGCTCAACCAGGAGATCGAAAATATTACAGCTGAAGCAGATTATGACACCCTGACAACTGCGCTTCGAAATTTGATATCCAATGCCATTAAATTTAGCCCGATTGGTTCTTCGATCACCATTGGTGCACAATATGAGGAAGAAGAAATCCTTATCCAGGTCAGTGATCAGGGAATGGGGATTCCGCCGACTCAACTGAACAAGATGTTCAAAGTAGATAAAAGTAAGGTAAGGAAAGGTACGGCAAGGGAAGAGGGAACAGGACTGGGATTGGTATTGGTTAAGGAATTTGTGGAGATGAACCATGGTAAAGTTTCTGTGGCTTCCACGGAAGGTGAGGGAAGCACCTTCACCATTCATTTACCAGTTGTTAATTGAGTGAATGATAGTGACGTGACATTGACACTATTTCAAATGCGATTGACGATGGTTTGAAGCTGTTCACACTTGGCTAACTGATTGTGATTAGGAGTCAATTTTCTTCGTGACAAACTATTGGTGATGAAAAAGATATTTCTTGGTGTTCTTCTGATTTTTTTGGCCTTCCAAATGGCCTGTCTCAACGATGATGGGGCTGATGTGGGTGAGATTGTATTTGTCGTTGACAATCGTCAAGGACCACTATCGGACGCACTAGTGACCATATATGGCTCAGAGAATGATGCCCTGAATCGCCAAAATGTGATTAAGTCAGGTCGAACGGATGATACCGGTGAAGTGGTTTTTGAATTTGAAGCAGGGGAATATCACTATGTCGTGGAGTTAACAGGGAGTAACCTGAATAGTCAGATAGGCTCATTTACGGTGATCGCTGATCAGGAAGGTTTTGTAGATGTCTTATTGCGCGAAAATACGAATGTGTCCACCACTGCGTCTTCCACGAATGGCAAGATCACGATTGTGTGGGAGTTTCTGGGTGAAATTGTATTTCTTGATGGTACCACAGAACCCTGGTCAGAAACGAGTCAGGCGCCGTATCTGGAATATGCAAACAAGTGGTTGGATGTCCTTACGGCCATTGAAGGAACGGAATCGCATACCATTACCATTGAATTGACGGTCAATCGATTTGATGATGGCAACGGAGCAGCTGGACCATTAGAACAGACAGAGATCGATGGGTTTTCTTTTCCAGTTCGAGGGGACATGATCATCAGCAACCATACGTATGAACAAGGCTTTGATCCGGTAGAGTTTGAGGCCAATATCTTGCACGAAATGGGTCATATATTTGGCTTTGGTTATTCTAATCTTTCCCGAACTACCTCTCAGGAATCAACCGGTGGTATGGCTTATCAGGAAACCAATAGTCAGGCTGTAGTAATGTACAATGAGATTTACGGAGTGAATTTCAGTTTCATTCCATTCAGTGATGATCAATCACATTTGTTTGATCCGGTGCTCGGGGATGACCAACCCAGAAATTTACCTGATGGCACCATGATTCCTCCATTAACGAAAGAGTTGATGGCCAATGGAAATGCACTTGGGAAAGTCACTGCAGGTCTTCTCGATGTCCTGGGATATGAAGTAGATTACAGCAAAACGGATGAGTATACGCCTTAAACGCATTGCAAATGCAGTGGCATCAAACAAGGGTGTCAACTTTGACAAGCTCAGTTGACAAGGACTCTGTATTGCCTTCGTTCGTGTTTTCACGAATTAAGTCTGGATTGACTCAATTGATCCCTATAAGGAATCAGACTTAGGCAAGATAAACTCGAACACTTAATCATTCTTCCACTACATTTATGCGTCTTACCAATCAGACCTAATGAACCTGGAAGAAAATCAACAGACGACCCGATTAGATTTCTATGGCGGATTGCCGGGTTGCTTATTACCCTTTGTGGTTTTTCTCTCGGGAGTTATCATTCTGGCATTATCCGGGGCTCCCGATGAACGTGGGTTCTGGCCAATTTTAATTTTTGCTTTAGGCTTAGGTCTGTTGCTCGCCAAAGATCGAAAATCCTTTTCCGAGGTAGTGATCACGGGGATGTCTCAGCGCATCATCATGATCATGATCACTGCCTGGATGTTGGCCAGTACGATTGGTATCCTGATGACCAGGACAGGATTCGTGGAAGCATTGATTTGGATATCTGTTCAAATGCACCTTGGACCTGTAGGTTTTCTATTGGCCACCTTGCTGATCTGTTGTATCGTTTCACTGTCTACCGGTTCTAGTTTCGCTACCATCCTGATCTGCAGCCCATTGTTGTATCCTGCGGGAGGTATAGTAGGCGTGCATTTGCCTTTATTAGCGGGCGCCATACTTGCCGGAGCAACATTTGGAGACTTTACAGCACCCATCTCTGATACTACGATTGCAAGTGCACTTAGTCAGGATGCGGAGATTGGCCCCACGGTCAAAAGCCGGTTGAAGTATTCCATGCCTATAATAGTGCTTTCGGCAATTGTTTATATGTTATTGCAGTGGACCATGGGAGTGGAGAAAGTGATGGACCATTCGGTAACCGGTGACCCTGGAGGACTACCCATGCTATTGGTTCCTGTACTGATCACTTTTCTCTTTTTAAGAGGCAAACATTTGCTATATGGCTTAATGGCCGGATTAGGATTTGGTCTGGTGCTCGGCCTTGTGTTAGGTCTATTGCCTTTTTCTGAGTTAGTAGCTTTGGATCTGGACAATTTCCGTGCGACCAGTTTGATCATCGATGGGATTAATCGTTCGGTAGGTATCAGTTTCTTCACGATTCTGCTCATGGGTTTGGTAGAGACCATTAAGGCGAGTGGTGTTCTCGACAAACTACTTGAATTCGCTGCGAACAGGGTCCGCTCTCAAAAAAGTGCGCAAAGATGGATATCGGCGATTGCTTCTTTGGCGGTACTATTCACTACACACAGCATTGTAGCCATTTTGATGGTCAAGGAATTTGTCCAGGAGACTGGTAAGCAAGCGGGAATTTCTGGCATTCATCGGGCCAACCTCATGAGTATGGCAGCTTGTGTCTTCCCGTTCTTATTGCCCTATTTTATTCCTGTCATTCTCATGGCTAACATGACCCAGACCGGCAATGAATTCGACCTTCCTTCACTTGGTCCGTTGGAGGTTGGCTTTTACAACTTTGTTTCCTGGGGACTATTTGTTGTTTTGTTATTAATCATAGTATTTGGGACTCTGAAAAGGCCCAATGCAGCATGATGTATCCGTTTTGATGCGATTAGAATCTTTGTATTTTTAAGGAAATGAGTGACCAGAATAATTTAAGGCCAGATCAGTTCGAACTCTATGATCTAACCGTGGAAGTGGAGTCTATCGGAGGGAATTGCACTTGTAACATGACTGTGGGAGATCAGTTTTTCATGAATGGTGGTAAAATCTCCCTGCCAGAAGGAAAGGATTTCTGCTTATACGCGCTACAATCTACGATACCCTTACTGCCAACTAAGCAACGGAAGAACCATCCCGCTGATTGGATGGAAACCGATGCCCGAGTGGTTTGTCCCGATCCCGCCTGTCAGTTGGTGATGCGCATCGATCGGACGAACAGTCGAGTGCTCAATCACGATGATGTGAGTCCTATCGAGTGGTTGCCGGAGTAATCTGGTTACTGGAGTAACCAGAAAACTTATGGCTGAAAAGTACTACAAAACCGAAGACATACCGCTGGAACCAAAGGAGCTCCGAAAACTCAAACAAGGGTTTTTCGTGATCCCGATTTTCCTTTTGATATTCGTAGGCTTCTTTGTTTTTCTTTTCAACATGCTTAATCCCAAAGACGGATTTTTCTTCTGGATGCCGGTTGGATTTGCGGTCTTTTTTGCTGGATTGATGGGATATATCATTTGGGGTTTTGTCATGGATCTCCGAACTCATTCTAAGCAGGTGTTTCAGGGACTGATCACGAAAAAAGAATTGAAACGACATTCAGGAAAATCCAGTAGCCGATCTTATTATCTCCTTTTCGGAGAAAAACGAATGCGTGTTGAGCTTCATATCTTCAATAAATTTGAAGAAGGTGATCTGATTGAGATTCACCGATCTAAGCGGCTTTATAATATGATCTACCAAACTAAATTGCTCAAAAGAGATGCGGCAATGCAGGCAGTCGCTGAGGTCAAACATCAACAGTTGAACAAGCAGCAAATGACCGGATTTATATTGATCTTCCTTTTCGTTGCCATCGTCGCCACGTTCGTAGCATCTGTATTTTTTGGTTGGATTGATTGGTAACTATACCAATAATTGATAGCAGGAAATTTCCAATAATATTTCATACACGTCCACTGAATACATTCGATGCAACTACGGGTTTCACGGTATACGATTATGCCCTGTTGTCAGGAGAATAACACAGTCATTAATACTTGACTTTTGCGATAGCTGATTCACGGAAAATTCTGATTCATCGACGTGATGATGATGTGGACAGATCACCGTTCAAATGACATTTTAATTAACACGTATGAGCATCAAAAGAGTATTAGTAGCATGGGCATTGATTATCGCTTCAACCATTTGTTTTTCCCAGAAAGTAGGAAAGATAGATTGGAAGGCTGATGGCTTTACCCAAAAGAAATTCAATCAGGTAGAAAAGAAGATCTTTTTGCAGCACTTTACTGTAAACTACCAGACAGTAATGGTTGCCTATGCCAAAGCCAGAGGGGGTAGTGCACAAGGTGGAGCAGTAGCCGGACTTGCTCTGGGATTGGATGGAGTTTCTATTGATCAATTGCAGCGTATGACTGATCAGTATTATTCCGACTTTATTGGTAAGCTGGAGGCAGCTGGGTTTAAGATAATGACTGCAGATGAAGTTCAGGAAACTGACCATTTTTCGAGCTGGGGTAGGATAGAAGGCGGCACTCCAATGCAGGACACTCATGCGACCGGTTATCTGACTACTTTGCCCACTGGTTTCACTCAATTGGACGGAGGAGCAGGAGTTTTTAATTTGGCCGGACAACCGGAATCTAATAAACTGGGCGGTGTAATTGTAGCACGAGTAAACATTACAGTACCATTTGCTGAATCTCAAAGTATAGAAGGTGGACCTGTAGGTGGTGTTGCAAAAATTACCGCAAGGGCTGACCTAAGGGTTTCTCCCAGTGAGTCAATCCCACGAAAAGGAGATTTTAAGAAACCCATCAACCTCGTTTCCAATGTGTCTTTCGCTTATAAAAAGAGTTTGAAGTGGCAAGCCCTTTTCAACGCTAAAATGAAAAGCGCGATAGAAATTGAAGAAGTACTCGATGAAAGCAAGAAATACAAGGCCACTAGTGTAGCCAATTCTGGTTCAGGATTCACTGCGAAATACAATACAGCCTATTCTGAGAATGCTGAACTGATCGAATGCGATGCTGCTGTCTATGAAACTGGAGTAAATGAGGCAGTTTCAAGTTATTTAAATGGTAGTGTCGAAACCTTTATTGGTTACTACAAATAAGGCTTTAAGTCTGATCTATTAGAGGTTAGGATATTATATCCTGACCTCTTTACTTTTTTCAGCTCCATTAAATTCCAACGTTACAACTGCAAATGAATATGGTCATCGTGCCTTACCGCCTGGCAGCCGTGGAACCTGATCTTTGTGAACCATTGTAAATTCAGCCGTTCCTTCAAGTGCGGTTCGATAAAAATCTTGCCCGTCGCAGTATTTAGTGCTAGGTTCTGTAACAGCTTGCGATTGGCTTGATAATCAAATTGATACTCGGGATATCGGTCATAGGTTAGAGCAAGGGGTAAGGAATACTGCCAATACCCTAGTGCCTCACACTGTGATGGCTGATCTGTTTCTCCGGCCTTAGGAGGCGTTGTGATCCCATAACCAGATAAAGACCTGACTGTATTGAGTAGTTTCCCCTCAGCGTTTTTGTAGGCGAAAGCAAGATCAATTTTCTCACCGTCATCATGACTTAGGTGTCCGGTCATTGGGAATCCATCGATCCAGGGGAAATTCGCATCTAAATAGACAATGGATTGTTCTGAAGGCAGACTTTGAGCGGTTTCTAATAGTAACTTTTTAAGTTGAGGTTTGACATAGTGTCTATTGGCCAGCCAGATGAAGGCATTAGCGGGTTTGAGTTTAGATTCATGATAAATGGGCATCGGTACCCTGTTGAAATACTTGGCTACCAGGGGTGTAATTGTCAGGTTGAAAAGCGCATATAATACGAAGAAAGACCCCAATTGCTTCAATTTGCCTAAGATGCCAGACCAATCACTTTGATTCCTCTTTTTAATGAGCAGATACAGTAAGTAAACCAGCCCACCTGTTTGAGTAAAGGCCGTTAGGATCAGGAATAGGAGCGCATGTTTGAGTACAGAGAGGAACAAGTATCTGGTTTTAGAAGTCAAACGTAGGAAATGTTTTAAAAGTATGGTGTGATTCGATTAACGAATCTGAGCTTTTTCTTCGTTGCTAAACAATCTCATCGGAAAAGACGCTGAAATTTATCAGTTCCAAATTACGCATACAATGAACTTCGTTCCTGGACGTTATCTAATAAATCATTTAAGATTTCTGTCATGGATATTGGACGGCTTCGGCTGTCCTTTATTTTTTAGTACCCGACTAAATGTCGGGGCTTGGCATTTTTTAATTCGTTGTTGTTACTTGAAAATTTAGCACCTTCAGATGTTCCTCGAAATGAAAAGAAAGACCATATCTTTAGATAAGTTTTTTAATGATCAACCATGTCTTTCTTTCAGAAACTATACAACGTCGTACTTTCCCTGGACCAGCTTGGCAATACCTTGGCGGGAGGAGACCCAGACAATACAATCTCATCCAGGTTAGGACATCTGAATCATTATAGAGAAGATGGACCAGGTTTAAAACGAAGGCCTGATGTAAACGGGTATTGGCGGCTCTTGGAAATGATTGTGGATACCACATTTGAACCCATTGATGGAAAAGGGCACTGTGTGGAAGCATTTTACAGTGACGCGGGCGAGAGGTTCGAAGGAAAAACAGGAGGTTGGGCGCTGGTAATGGTGAGTATATTGGTCATTTTGACATGTATTCCTCTATTGATCATCTTCAGGTTGGCTCGATTACTGGGTGTTACACAAGGAGATCCGGACAAGAAACGACCCCAAAAGATCCTGAACAGACTGGGACTTATCGAGCAGCGCCTACAAGCACTGGTGCATGAACTTCAGGACAATGAATTGGATCCGCAACAAGGTACCATAGAACAATTGGATCAAATAGTGGTCAAAGTAGGCGAGGTTAAAAAGGAATTAAAATAACTGATACACTTAATGTAACTAATTAATTTGGTAGCAGTATTTCTTTTGAATTCCTCTTTACAGAAAAGAAGAATTGGGTTTTTAGTCAGGGCAGCTTAGGCTGCCCATTTTTATTATGCACGGGTTGCAGTTGCAAACAGGGAGGATGATTGTGTAGAAGGGGCAATGAAACGAACATTCTTTCATTACATTTGTTATCTGACTAAAGAAAAACCATGCAGCGAATCTTATTGTCTTTCTCCGTTTTGTGTTTAGTACTGTTTATCAATTGCGGTGATGGTGGCCCTGAGGCACCTGCAGGACCTGATATTAATCAGGAACCCATCGAGGAACCTTCTTACGAATTGGTTTGGAGCGATGAGTTTGATGGTGAAAATGGTGCGTTAAATACCGAGAACTGGTTTCATCAAACGTTGTTGCCAGACGGTAATAGCTGGTTCAATGGGGAAGTTCAGCATTATACAGATCGACTGGACAATTCCTATGTAGAAGACGGTTTCCTGCACATTGTTGCGAAAAAGGAGGAATTTATTGATCAGGGGGTACAAAGAAACTTCACCTCAGCACGATTGAATTCTAAATTTGCCTTTACCTACGGATACGTCGAAGTAAGAGCGAAATTACCAGAAGGTAACGGTACCTGGCCTGCGATCTGGACCTTAGGTCGGAACATCACAGAAAATGGTGGTTACTGGGCAGATGATTTTGGGACGACCGGATGGCCAGCTTGTGGTGAGATTGACATCATGGAGCACTGGGGGTTTGATCAAAACCGCATTCAGGCTGCGTTACACACACCTTCGAGTTTTGGTGATACCCAGAATAAAGGGTCAATCGTTGGTGACGATGTGAGTAACACTTTTCACACGTACGCCATGGAGTGGGATTTTGATCAGATCAAGTTTTTATACGACAGCACACAGTATTATACCTATTTTCCATCGTTCAGAAACCCCGATACCTGGCCTTACACCGCACAACAATACTTGTTGTTGAATATCGCTATGGGCGGGATTGGTGGTGAGATTGATACGGATTTCACAGAAAGTGAAATGGTCATTGATTATGTAAGAGTTTACCAGAAGAATTAATTAGGGATTCTTTCAGTTTTCAGGAAGCTTTTGGAATGGTATGACTAGCCTGAGGCTCTTGATTCGTACAGTCCGTTAACATGTTCTAAGTTTGTCCAGTAAGCCTGAAGCGTTTGATGTAATCCGAAATAGTCTGAGGCACTCGAAGACTACTCAATCACCTCTTTTCCAGCTTGTTGTAACTGATCATTCAGTGATTTTAGATGAGTATTGATCACCTCATTATAGGTTTTAAGATGTCCATCTAATTCCTTTGAAAGCTCTTCAAACACCTGATAAGCAGCATCTGTAGGTTTAGCTTGCCCATTCTCGATACTTCTGCGTAATGAGGCTAATCGATTATTCAGCTTGATTGGGAAATTAAGTGGGTCCTGTGGGCTTTGATTCTGTACCTGATACAATGCCACCTCGATATCCGTCAATCGAGCATGTACTTCCTTTGCCTTGTCATTCATTGCTCCTTGTTCCTTCAGGTATGGCTGTAAGCCTTCGCGAATTTGTCTGATTCGGATCACTGTTTCATTTGCCTCAGAGGTGCGATTTCGAATCTTAATGGCCAGATCAAACTGTTCTTGCAGGTCAGCCGCTGATACGCTTTCCAGGTTAGGGTTCATGATAATGCCGATAGGTTGGGTTTGCGATTGATCGTTTACGGTTATACGTACTTGATAATCTCCGATAGGAGCCATAGGGCCACGTTGCGGTCTTGCACTCCAGATGATCATGCCGTCAAACGAAGTAGCGCCTGGATATCGCAAATCCCAGGTAAAAGTGTTCAAACCTTTGGCTGTAGTGGGTGTGCTACTGCCACCACGCATCCACCAGGGCAGATTCGGGTCAGGTTTGTACGTCGTTTCAGTTCCGGTGAAGGTGTTGATCACATTTCCCTGAGCATCGAGCACTTCCATGGTTACCGAATCAGCTTCTTCAGGCAAATAGTACTGAATCATTGCATCATATACGCCACGAATCGCATCAGCAGGTTCAAATAACGTAACCGCTCTGGTATTGAGCGAGGTTGCATTACGGAAAGGTCGAATATCGTCCATAATCCAGAACCCTCGACCATGAGAACCTAAGACCACATCGTCATTGCGCAAGACCAGGTCGCGGATAGGTGTATCTGGCAAATTGAGCTGTAATGATTGCCACATAGCTCCATCATTGAAAGAGATGTAAACTCCATGCTCAGTAGCCAGGTAAAGAAGTCCAGGCTGTTGCAGGTCTTCTCTGATCGCACGTGCAAAGTGACCATACTCGATGCCTGTGATGATTTTGGTCCAGGTTTTGCCGTAATCTGTGGTTTTGAAAACATACGGTTGCCGGTCATCCATCTGGTACCGATTGGCCGCAAGATAGAGGGTGCCAGGATTGTATCGACTTTCTTCGATGATACTGATCCGGGAGAACTTTGGTAAGTCTTTTGGAGTGATGTCTATCCATTTTTTACCGCCATTTCGAGTAATATGCATTTTACCATCATCCGATCCTGCCCATATAGTATTTACATCGTGGTTGGATGGAGCTAATGCGAATACTGTTGCATAGATCTCCGGACCGTTCATGTCTTTTGTAATGATCCCGCCGGTTGGTCCCAGCGTTTCAGGGTCGGCATAGGTGAGGTCCGGGCTGATCTTTTCCCAGGACTGACCGTCATTGGTAGTCTTCCATACGTGTTGTGAGCACGTATACATGATACCTGGGTCGATGGGGGAGAACATAATTGGAAAGGTCCATTGCCATCTTTCGGGTAGCGCACTGGAAGGTTCTCCGGAAAAGAAACGAGGATAAACCTGAATATCTCTTATCTGCCCGGTATTACGATTGTAACGGGTCAGTAAGGCACCCTGACTACCAGCATAAAAGACATCCGGGTCAGTTGGACTCTGTGTGATCCAACCACTTTCTCCACCGCCTACGGCGTAGTACCAACCCTTTCCATGACCCCTGGCTTGTCGATGCCCCCAGCCATCACTGGGCATGGCCATTGTACTATTATCTTGCTGAGCACCAGCGACGTGATAGGGCACATCGCTTGTCGTCATGACGTGATAAAACTGTGTAGTAGTAAAATCTAACTCTGTCCAGGTTTGGCCTCCATTAATGGAAACAGTGCCACCACCATCATTCGCATTGATCATACGATTAGGATCATTTGGATCGATCCATAAATCATGGTTGTCACCATGAGGTGGACGAATTTGAACATCGAATGTCTTGCCACCATCAGTGGATTTCCAAAACCGAACGTTCAGACAATAAACGGTTTCTTTGTCTTGGGGATCAGCATAGATGCGGGAATAGTAAAAAGCCCTTTGACGGAGTTTACGTTCATCGTTGATGCGCTCCCAGGTCCAGCCACCATCATCCGAGCGAAAAACACCACCTTCATTGGCCTCAACAATGGCCCAAACACGATTCGGGTCCACAGGTGAAACGGTCACACCGATCTTACCGATTGGACCTGCAGGCATGCCTGGGTTTTGTGTCAAGTCGATCCAGGTGTCTCCGCCATCCAGTGATTTCCAAAGTTTACAATCAGGGCCACCACCCCACATTTTATAGGCTTTACGATAGACTTGCCAGGTCGATGCATACAATACATCCGGATTGGTTCTATCGATGATTAGATCGGCAGCACCAGCTTTATCACTGACATACAATACTTTTTTCCAGGTATTACCACCATCTGTGGAACGGAATACACCTCTTTCTTCATTGTCTCCATAAGGGTGACCCAGAGCTGCTACATAGACCACATCGGGATTAGTAGGGTGGACGCGAATCCTTGAAATTGCCTGAGTTTCTTTCAACCCCAGGTGTCGCCAGGTTTTGCCTCCATCCATGGTTTTGTAAACGCCATCTCCCTGGGTGATACTTCCTCTTAATTGTGTTTCACCACCACCGATGTAGACAATGTCAGGATTGGTTTCTGCCACTGCAACAGCTCCAATACTGGAACTGGTGATTTGGCCATCGGTCACAGGTTTCCAGTTGGTACCGCCATCGGTCGTTTTCCAGAGTCCACCTCCGGTTGCACCGAAATAATATTCATTGGGGCGGCCTGGGCTTCCGGAAGCGCCTAAGGATCTTCCACCACGGAGCGGACCGATATTTCTCCATTCATAATTGGCGTAAAAGGAAGGATCTACCGGAAGCTTGGTTTGTGGAGTTTGAGCTGGAAGGAGCAATGTGCTCAGGAACAGAACTCCGAGGAATACAAATGACTTTTTCATGGTTGGCAGGAAAGAGTGGTTAATTTGAGGGAAGGTAGCTAATTGGAGGAAGAAAATCCAATTGAAGCGACAAGGACAAAAGCCTAAAAAGAGATACCGGTATTCTCTAGCCTTGTTTGAATTTAAGGCTAAAAGAAACCGGTATGACGTTTAATTTATGAATTTAAAAGATCACTCTTCAATGCGATATGGCGTATACGGTGCGCCTGCCGCTTCTAGCTTATCTTGGAGATCTTTGAATGGTCCGCTGATCAACGCATCCAGTTTGGCTTTGATCGGGTTGAACTCTTCCGAAGCAATTTCAAATACCCTTTTATGTGTCCCCGTTGGAGTAGAAGTAGTATTGAACTGTTCATAGTTCAGTAGTCCAATTCTGGAAGCTACGGTTGGGATCTGATCAATGTCCAGAGTTCCTGCTGTACGGTCTCCATTCAATTCTGTTTGCAAATCACTTAGAGACGTTTTCAAAGATACATATGCAGTGAACATTGCTTCCTGATCCGCTTCGGTTAGCAGGATGGCCTTTTCGATGTGTCGCATCTGATTGCTCATCTCGGACATACGTCGCTGGACAGACGAAACCTGACGCTGCAATTCATTCACAGCACGCTGAAAGGCAAGTTTCTCGTCGCGATTTTGTGCCCCTAATACGCTGTTATTGAGGGCTTTGATTGTAAAGCTAACGGGCTCACCAACAGTCGTGAAGGCACCCTTTTCATACATGGAAAGTGTAACCGTATACTGTCCGGGAGCGACTAAATTTCCCTCGGGTTTACCGGCAAATGGATTGTAAAAAGAAGGGCCACGCAAACTGATCGGACTATCATGTCCGAATCGCATGTCCCAACGAATTCTGTTCAATCCTTTAGATGGTTTTCGTGTGATCTTACGAACAATGTTGCCAGAGGCATCCGTTACTGTGAACAGCAGGTGTGGGGCTTCTTCAGAACGTTCTGCTTTCAGGTCATCATAGGTAGGGTAGGCATTGTCCTTACCATCTTTCTTGTTCTTAGATTCCGCTTTTTGCCGTTCATCTTTGGCGGTCTTCGGCGCATCCTTCAAATAGTAAGTGAACATTGCTACAGCTGGTAAGTTTTCCCCTCGATAGTAGCTGTCACCCTGAAATCCTTGCCCTGGAAGTCCCAAAGGCATTTTAGGAAGATAAAGCAGAGGGTCACGAACGGACGCCAGGAATCCATCACTGTCTAGTTTCGAACCAATACCTCTCAAAGCGCTGTAATCATCCAGCACGTAGAACCCTCTTCCGAATGTTCCAAGTACCAGGTCATTTTCTCTGGGTTGTAAAGCAATGTCTCGGACAGCAATGGTGGGTAAGCCAGCTTTTAACTGCTTCCATTCGGAACCACCTGTAGGAGAGAAGAAAGCACCAAATTCTGTCCCTACGAAAAGCAGGTTGGGATCGACATGGTCTTCCGCAATGGTGTAGCTTGAACCACGCTCAGGCAAGTTGTTGGTAATGGAAGTCCACGTGTTTCCAAGATCAGTTGACTTGAATACATAAGGTTTGAAATCACCGTATTTGTGATGGTTAAACAAGACATAGATTACATTTTCATCATGCTGAGAAGCCAATACCGCGTTCACGTAGCTTCTGGATGGTGCGCCAGGAATGCTCGATACGGTTTTCCAATTGTCACCACTGTCTGTGGTGACCTGTACGAGTCCATCGTCTGTTCCGACTACCAGTAAGTTTTCATTGATCGGAGATTCGTGGAATGCCACAATGGTGCCGTAAGGAGAGGTGCTCCCATTTTTAGCGACTGCATCGATGCCCCATACCCGGTCCATTACTTTCAGTTCATTTCTGTTGATCTGTTGGGTCAGGTCATCGCTCAATACATCCCAATTATTGCCACGGTCATTGCTTCGGAATACTTTATTGGCCGAGAAATAGATGCGTGCGGGATTGTGCGCACTGATGTGCAATGGTGCATCCCAATTCCAACGATAAGATTTTTCTCCTTTTCTGGCCTGAGGTTTGATCCCAACTTCTTCACCGCTTTGTCTGTCGTAACGTACCAAAAATCCATATTGTGATTGTGCATAGACAATGTCCGGATTGGTTGGGTCAACCTGTGATTCAAAGCCGTCACCACCATGGGTCATGTACCAGTCGCTGTTGGGGATGCCATTTCCGGAAATAGTTCGAGATGGTCCCCCCATGCTGAAGTTATCCTGGGTACCCCCATATATGTTGTAGAATGGTTCCGCATTATCGAGCGCAACTTTGTAGAACTGCGTGATTGGCAAATTGTGTTTGTAATGCCATGTTTTAGCGGCATCAAAACTTTCGTAAATACCCCCATCACATCCGACCAGGAAATGATTTGTATCATCCGGATCGATCCACATGCAGTGATTGTCGACGTGCTTGGAGTCTTCACCGAGAACTTTGAAAGTTTTACCACCATCTCTGGACACTTGCAGCCAGGTATTCATAGAATAGATGGTATTTACATCCTTGGGATCAGCAACAATTTCCTGATAGTAATTACCACTGCTGGAATAACCACCTTGTTTTTGCCAGCTGGCACCACGATTGGTGGATCGATAAAATCCACCTTTGCCCTGAGCTGCTTCTACAATGGCGTAAATCACTTCAGGGTTAGCAGGAGAGATGGCTAATCCAATTCTTCCTAAGTCTACACCAGGAAGGCCTTTATTGATCTTTTTCCAGGTCTTGCCTTTGTCCGAGCTCTTGTAGATAGCTGAGCCAGGTCCGCCGCCAATGTATGTAAAGACATGTCTTCTGCGCTGTAAGGTTGTAGCGTACAGGGTGTTAGGGTCCTCTGGGTGAACAATTACCTCATTGACTCCCGTGTGATCATCGACAGTAAGCGTCGCTTCCCAGGTCTGCCCTCCATCTTCGGAGAGATATAGCCCGCGATCACCTCCTTTGCTCCAAAGAGGACCAATGGCAGCTACATAGATGCGATTAGAGTTTTCAGGGTCAACCACGATAGAACCAATGTGCTCAGAGTTCTTCAGGCCCATGTGGGTCCAGGAGGCGCCACCATCTTCGGATTTGTAGATACCATCTCCATAACCAACACTTCGCTGGTTGTTGTTTTCGCCTGTTCCTACCCAAATGACATTAGGGTTGTTAGGGTCCATGGTAACTACACCAATAGAGTAGCTGCCTTGACTATCGAAAAGCGGCTTGTAGGTAGTTCCGCCATTGATGGTCTTCCATACGCCACCGGCAGAGGTGGCCACGTAATATTCTTTTGGTTGATTTGGATTCACCGCAAAGTCTGAGATACGACCAGAAGTAATGGCCGGACCAACGTTTCGGAATTTTAAGCCAGAAAGACTGGCAGATTCCAGGGGTGATTTTTCCTTCTCGGTGGTTGTGTTTTTCTTCTTACGTTGCCCCATCACGGCGATAGAACAGATCATAAGCAAAAGCAGGGTGATACGTCGCATATATATTGATTCGATTAGGTGAACAGTTTTAAAACTAAGGAAATTGAATCGATCAGAAATAAGAATTGGATGATCGGTCGGTGCAGGTTACGAGGGCGAAAATTGAAGGCACCTATCGTAATACGGGGAAGGAATTCTTAGGTAAGCGGTGGGTTAACCCAAAATACCAATATTGGCCAACAAGATCACTACTCCGACAATAACCACAAAAATGATCAGGGCAATCATGGTCATTTTCTGTTCTTTGGCCTCGTGGGCTTCTTTGATTTCCTGAACCTGTTCCACCAATACGCCGCGCTTCATGAGCTCTGTTTTATAAATCAGGTTTGAAATGCGTTTTGAACGGTGGACCTCAATCATATCTGCTTCTTCGAATTGCCCCCAGATGTGCAAGGGGACCAGGATGGACTTGTCCCCAAAGTAGAAATAGTAGGATGTGCTACTGCCTTTTTTCTTTTTCTGTCGACGTTTAACTTTGCGTGTAATTACACCCTGTAAGATCTCTTTGGTTTGGTCTCGAAGGTCTAGTACATATCCTCGGACAATGAAGATCAGTACTGTCATGAAAAGAATGGCGAAACCACCAAAGATTTTGAGGAACGTTCCTTCCAGGTCAAATTGTGTCAAGACCATACTGAAGAATCCAATTATGAAGATGGTCACGATAGGCATGATGAAAATGCCTTTCTTGAGTTTTTTTAGTTCATGAGGTTCTAAAGGAGCCACGGTGATTTTATAGAATTGGTCCATCAGCATATGATTGTCGGTCCTTAAAGATAGCGGGCATAGGCGCTTTCTGTCAATCCGTAGAAATACGTAATTGTATTAAAGGAGTCAAACCTATCAGCGTTAAAACCGGTGATCTAGAACGCTGTTATGGTTAAATATTTCCACCATCCTGGTTTGTGTCCTCACAAACTTGAAAATGCTTGTGTGGATTATCGTGTGAGAGGACTCAAATGGCGACGCAGTTAACCATCCCTCATAAGTACTCTGGGGCATATTTGTTTTTCTAAGACCTTGGCATATGTACTATTGTCAGGTGATGATATAAGTACTACTGCAGACGCTGCAAAGCATAAGTTGTAGACCCTGCAAAGTATAAGGTGCAGATCCCGAATAGCATAAGGGGACAGCATAACGAAGTAATCAAGACCTTTTTTTGATCCCAATCTGGGGAATTATTGCCTATGCAGGTTTTGGATAGCCCCCAACAGGGGGTTTGAAAACCCGGTTAAGGCTAGTTTTACTCTGTCTATTCTACTACCCAAGTTTGTGTCTTCACAAACTTGAAGATGCATATAATAGATATCGTTCGAGAGGACTCAAAAGATGGCTTAGAAAAGCAACCCTAACAGCGTTTAAAACCGGTGTTCTAAACGCTGTTAGGATTTATTATCAGGGTTACTCTTTCTTTTCCGCGCGTTTCCAACGAATCGGGGCAGGAGGTTCAGATTTTAAGACTACTTTTTCAGTTTCCAGTTTTTTGAGTACTTCCGCAATTGCGGCATCCAGTTGCGGGTCTTTGCCTTCGATGACAAGCTTAGGATCCTGGATCACTTCAATGTCTGGAGCAACGCCTTCGCCTTCCACAGCCCATTCACCATTGGCATCGAAAAAACCACCTCTCGGAGCCACCATGCGACCACCATCGATGAAAAGAGGCGTATCCCAGGTGCCGACCAGACCTCCCCAGGTACGGGTACCAACCAATGTTCCAATATTCATGGCCTTAAAAAGATAAGGAAGCAAGTCTCCACCAGAACCTGCGCGTTCGTTGATGAGCATCACTTTCGGCCCCCAAACCGCAGACATAGGTGTGGTCCATGGTTTGTGATCACCCACCTTGCTGTTGAAGTACCCATACAGCTTGCGATTCATCACATCCACCATGTAATCTGCTGCTGATCCGCCACCATTGTTGCGCTCATCCACAATCATCCCTTGCTTATCTTGCTGGGCGAAGTAGTACCGGTTGAAGGAGGTATAGCCAGGACCTGAGGTGTTGGGCACATAGGTGTAACCGATTCTTCCATCTGTTTTTTCAGCTACATACCTACGGTTGTCTTCGACCCAGGCACGACTTCTCAAGCCTCGTTCGCTACTGATTGGTTTTACCCAATAGGCGGTAGCATCAGCCAGTTTGGTTGACTTGCCAACCTTTATTTGGGTGACCTGACCAGTGGTCTGTTCGAACAGTTGATAAATGTTTTTAGAAGCGTCCAAAGGCAAGCCATTGACTTCCAACAAGTAGTCTCCTTCATTGATGTCCATTCCTGGTTGCGCCAGAGGTGCTTGTAGTTCAGGGTTCCAGTTTTCACCAGTGAAGAGTTTTCTGATCTGATACTTACCATTCTTAATGGCATAGTCTGCGCCTAACAATCCAATAGGGACACGTTTAACATCCGGGTAATCACCTCCGCTGGTATAGGAGTGACCTACCGCGATCTCACCACCTAATATGTCAATGATGTAGTTCATGTCTGCTCTGTGCCGGACATGATTGACCCAGGGCTTGTACCATTCATGGATCTCTTCCCAGGGCGCGCCATGGGTATTGTCTACATAGAGGAAATCGCGCTGATATCTCCACGCTTCACGATAGATCTGCTGCCATTCTGATTGGGGATTGACCTTCATTTTTATATTCATGGTCAACTTACCATCGCTGGTTTTCTGGCTTTTGCCTCCAGTACTTACAATTCCCCAACCTGACCCTTTTCTGAACAGTAATTGTGATCGATCTGCAGAAGTGATGGCCGAGTTAACTCCGTTAAGGAAGGCTGATGATTCCAGTTTCTTCAGGTCATATTTATGGAGGGAAATTCCTGTCTCATTAGGAACCGTCTCACCGTAAAAGACCGTGTATTCAGGGCCTGCGACCAATCCATTGTAGTTTCTGAGAGGTACATCCAGCGCAATAATGCGTGAGATCACTCCCGGATCAATGACAGACGCAGTTGATACTTCTTCTTCTTCTTGTTCGTCCTCTTCCGTGCCGTCTGGCTCTTCATCGCTTTTAGATAATAAAGGCGAAGGTGTGTCTTTGCTTAGTACAGCCGCATACAAACCTCTGGTCACAGGAATGTTGTAAGAACTCATGTCCAACCAGCCAGTATTCAGTCCCCAGTTGGTGCTGGCCAGGAAATAGAGGTATTTACCGGATTCGTCCCAGACAGGTTCCAAAGCATCCGCCATCTCATCAGAAATTTGAATGGTTGCGCCTGTTTGGGTATCATATGCCTTGACTACTTTGAATTGGGCATCAGTCAATTGTACATAGGCGATGTATCTACTATTTGGGGACCAGACCGGATTCAAGGATCGGTTCGGGTGCGCATAGCGTTCAGTAGCGATGATCTTGGATTCACCTGATGCCAGATTGAGCAGCCAAAGGTTGAAATGTGTGTCGGTAAAGCTGACGTGCTCACCGTCAGGGGACCATTTAGGATTGAAGTAGAAGGTGGGATTTGGTAGGTCATACGTGCGTTGCACCTTGCCATACTGATCAGACAGGATCATTTTGTATTCACCAGACGCATCATTGAACCAAATGATCTGATCTCCATCCGGTGACCATACCGGGGCACGATCTGCAGCAGGAGAATTCGTGATGTTTCTCCAGGAACCATTTTCCTTAGGCACGGTGAAGATATCACCGCGGTACTCGAACAAAGCCCTTTTTCCGGAAGGAGAGAGGGATGCATTTCTTAACCGAGCGCCAGAAACATTTTCCCAGCGCTCTCGGGCCCAATTCAGGTCTCCTTTTACGTTTATAACCAATTGTTGGGATTCACCGGTATTCGGGTTGAGTAAGTGCAGGTACCCGCCTTGTTCGTAAACAATGCGATCCTCATTGGCATCCAAACTCTTTACGTCAAATTGCCAGTGAGTGGTTACTTGCTCATAAGCTTTGGTAGTCAGGTCGTACGACCAAATGTTGCTTGTGTAATCTCTTTCAGACAGGAAATAGACCTTGTTACCAAAGAATACCGGATCCAAATGTCTTTCCCGATCGGGTTGAGGGGTTCTCTCCAATTCCAGGGTTTCCAGGTTCAGGATCCAGATAGGCATGGCCTGACCGCCCCGATAATTTCGCCATTCCGGGTCCCAGGAGGTGATTGGTGTGTACGCAGCATACTTCCCATCCGGGGAAATCTCACCATAAGCTATCCGGGGAATGTTTAACTCGGTAGGGAAATTGCCATCTGGAGCAATAGAGAAGAATTTATTCGTTCGTGTTGGGCGGGCTTTACGTCCTGAGCGGAAAATCACTTCGCCATCCGGCGACCAGCCTTGTACGACATCCGCTCCGGGATGGTAGGTCAATCTTTTAGGTGTTCCACCATCAGTGGGTACAATGAAAACGTCGGTGTTACCATCATATTGTCCACTGAACGCAATCCAATTGCCATCTTGTGAAAAGTGAGGGAAAGATTCTGCCCCTTCTGATGTGGTAAGTCGGCGTGCATCTCCACCGGATCGATCTACGACCCAAAGGTCATTGGCATGAACAAATACAATATGTGTGTCGCTGACGCTGGGCTGTCGAAGTAGCTGCGTTCCTTGTGCCAATACGGAAAATGTAGTGGCGAGCATCAAAAGCAAAGAGAATATCCTCATGGGTATGGTTTTAGGTCAATGCAAGCAAGTTAGCTCTCCCATAAAAGGAGGCCAATGGAATTCATATTGGCGGTTACTTGTGGTTGGTAGTTGGTCTTTTAAATGTGTATTTCGTATGATGATCTTTTATGAATTCAGCCGAAAGGCAATAGCTGTCATGTCATCGCCTGCGAGTAACAGGTATTTCTTAGCAATTGACTCAAAGTCTTGTTGGAGTGATTTTGAATTGGACAGTTGGATCATGTTGTTAGAAAAAGTCACTCTTGCACTGTAAAACCCATCGGTTGCCAGGATATTGAGATCTCCAGGTTCTGTCTGAATGGGATGTATTTCAATATTAATTGTTGAATGATCCATTCCTAAAGATTTTGATAGCACTGAAGCGTCAACGGTTCGTCCACCTATCTCTGTGATGATGGTTTTTGTCCTTTTGATGGAATCATCTGTGGTCAATTGTTGGAGTTGGTTATTCCTGGTGCAGTAAATCCGGGAATCTCCAACATTGGCAAAGTAACCCTGATGATCAGTCAGGTTCAAACACATGACACTAAGTGTGGCGGACATATTTGCACAAACCCCTGATTCATTGATCACTTTTTCATTGGCCTTGATCACACTCTGTTTAAGTCGTTCACTTAGAGAAAGGTCAACCATTTTTGTAAACTGAAGACGCAATTCTTCGCAAGCGACCTGAGATGCTTTCCAGTCACAAGGTTGATTACTAACCCCATCGGCCACTGCGGCGATAAAGATCTGATCATTGATCACTTGATGGATACAATAATCCCCGTTTTTTTCTTTATTGATAAATTTTTGAGAGATGCTAGCTATTTCGATCATGGTGGAAAGATACGTATGAACATTTCATAAATATCTACTTCAATAATTGATATAGATCTCTTCTCTAGTAAAAAATATTGATTGATAAGTCGTTGTGGGATTTGTTCTGGATAGGCCCTCTCAAATAGCGGCTAAAATGTTTTTTTGATAAAAAGTTGGCTCCAACCTGCATATCCAGGTCGGAGCACGTTGTTGTGTGGAAGGGAAATTAATTATCTTTTATCAGTACCCGTTTTGTTCGTAAAACCTGCTGCGAATGATCGATCAGATGTAGGATGTAAGTTCCTGATGCCAGATGAAAGTGGTTCATCAACTTACTTTCATTGATAAATCGTTTTTGATACACTATCTGACCTGCCAAATTTGAAATTCTCACCTCACCTGAGAATGTTCGGTCCTTCAATTCAACGATTAGTTCACCGTCGGTTGGAACAGGATAGAAAGCTATTTCCTGACTACCGGTTACATTTAAAGGATTCTCCATGGAGAATGAAATGCACTCGGAAGTGACGTCACATCCTTTGTTAGATATTATGACGGCATAATTACCACCGAAATCAGGACTAAATGTTCTGGAAGTAGCTCCATCGATCAGACTGTAGCCATTATCACAATTAATCCACTGAAAGGTTCCTTCCATCTGGTTTGTGGTCAATGTGCCGTTACCATTTTGGACCGAAGCGTCCAGATTGATCACTGTTAAATTAAGATTGACCAGACTGTCACATTGATTGGTTGAGCTAAATAATTCCGAGTAAGTTCCTCCTTCGGACAGGGTTTGACTGCCAAAGCTGAATGTCTCGCCATCACAGATACTCAAGTCAATGGTTGACTCGATGGAGGGATTCACAGTTAAGGATAAGTTTACCGTGCTATCGCAGCCTAGTGATGAACCGAAGGTGAACTCATACGCGCCACTTTGGTTAAGTACCTGATCGCCAAATACAAAAGTTGCATTTTCACATATGGTGAGCTGAGAGTCTACCTGATAGACGGTGTTCACATTAAGTGTAAGATTGACGAGACTATCGCATCCTTCAGACGTTTGAAAATTATTGGAATAAACACCTGCTTCCGTCAAAAGGGTACCACCAAAATCATAACTTTCACCGTTACAAATAGCTATTTCCGCGGATTCCTCGTGACTATTTAACAAATTCAAGGTCAGATTTACGGTACTATCGCATCCTAAGCTACTGGTGAATATTTCTGAATAGGTACCACCCGTGGTAAGGCTTTGATTGCCGAAGGTATAAGTCTCACCAGCGCAAATAGTTACTTCAGTATCCTCTTCAATCGTAGTGTTTACTGTTAAGGTTAAAACCACCGTGGAGTCACAACCCGAAGAGCTACTAAATAATTCAGTGTACTCGCCAGACGCTGTTAAGGTTTGCGTTCCAAATTCAAACCTTTCGTTATTACAGATGGTCGCCTCAAATGTCTCCTCGAAAGTAGGAGAGATATCCACAGCCAAGGTAACCAGGCTGTCACATCCCGCTGATGACTGAAAAGTCGATGTGAAAGAGCCGGATTCAGTGATGGTCTGATCGCCAAATGTAATTTCTTCTCCTGCACAAATGGTTTGAGACGCTTGAACAGAATAGGTTTCAGACACAGACAAGGATAGTACTACCGTACTGTCGCACCCATCACCGCTTTGAAACAATTCCGTGTACTCACCTGGTTCCATTAAGGTAAGGCTTCCAAACTCATAGGTCTCTCCGTCACAGATTTCGACAGAAATAGATTCGTTGAAGGTCGGATGTAAGGTCAATGATAGCACTACAGTACTGTCGCAACCTAGAGATGATTCAAATACCTGAGTAAAATCACCTGCTTCCTTCAGACTAAGCTCTTCCCATTCATAAGTTTCTCCATCACAGATTTCGGCTGAAAATGATTCATTATAGATCGGGTTGACAACTAGTGAAAGGTTCACCGTACTGTCACAACCCAAGGAGGATTCGAATAATTCGGTATAGTCCCCGGACTCAATTAATGTTTGCGTGCCGAATTCGAAGGTTTCCCCATCACAAATCTCAGCGGAGACAGACTCGTTGTATACCGCATTCACAGTGAGCGTGAGTACGACTGTGGAATCACAATTATTTTGTGATTGAAAAATCTCTGTGTATTCACCGGTCATGTCTAGTGTTTGTGTTCCAAATTCATAGGTTTCCCCTTCACATATAGAGGCCGAAGCCGTTTCATTAAAAGTAGGATTAATGGTCAGATCAATGGTGATTAAACTATCACACCCAATACTGTTGGCTATCAGGTCTTCATAGATTCCAGAAGAGGTGAATATTGCTCCACTGGGCGCAGTGTAGGAGTCACAAGCAGTTGCATTGATGGTACTTGAAGTATTGAAGCAGGTTTTATACCACAGTGGTTGAGATAAAGAAGAATTAATCGTGCCTGAGGCAATGATATCAAGGATTCCATTGTTATCCAGATCAACCAATTGAAAAGGTGCAATTCCTCCTGGTCCGTTAAAGCTTTCTGTGGTATATGTTTCGTCTCCATTATTCAGATATACGCCAAACTTACCATCACCTAAAGAATTGGCTCCCAGATAAACCACATCATCCAGTCCGTCATTATTGAAATCTCCGACTTTCGGAATGGAACCTACTCCATTGTCTAAGAGATTCGCTCCGCTGGCCATCGTTCCTAGTCCATCCGTATTTTCATACCAACTTCCTCTGGCATAAATGATGTCCTGATCACCGTCATTGTCGGGATCTCCAAATGTGAATGTTACATCGTATAAACCAGTAGTAAGGTCCTGGCTGAATTCAAATTGCTTGGTTGTAGGATTATAAATAGAAAAGGTGGTTCTGGCATTCGTTCCTCCTGTCAAAGCTTCGATAGATACCAGGTCCAGAAAATCGTCACCGTTTAAATCTCCAAATTCATAACTGGCTCCGGCAATGACACCTGTAAAGTGTTCTATAACAGTACTTGAACCAGTATTTTCTAGCCAAAGATCGTTTCTGCTGCCCGCAATCGAGAGGAAGGCATCAAGGTCATTGTCGTTATCAATATCAGCTAGTTTGATGGAATGTACAGAGGCAAATGAAGAGGAGGGAGTATGTAAATTGATGGTATCTCGAGCACCCAAAAAGTCCTCAACTAAATTTACTTGATCAGTTGCCGTAGCACCGCCCCCCACTTGTGTGAAGACGTAAATCAGGTCAATATTAGCGTCATTATCCCAATAGGCTAATCGCATCAATGAAGCGGCGGGAGAAGAGGTACTATATCCTCCTATTCCATATGCGAAGTTATCTGTTAGAACTTCAAATTTGTCGTATTCATTGGAGCTTGAATTAAAGTAACTCACCATGATTTTTCCATTAGTTAAATCATAGGATACAATATCTTCAGCACCATCATTATCCACATCGATAAATTGCAGATCGTGTATTAATTCACTTTCCTGATTGATGAACTGATCACTGGAATAGGAACCATCTGCGTTTTGTATATGAAGAATAATGTCGGAATCCGCATTGGTGTGCGTAAGAAAATCGAGTCTTCCGTCGCCATTAAAGTCAGACATGAAGAGTTCGGCATCATTGTCTGTTGGGGAAGAAAATGAACGTCGGTCAGGATGTCTTTTTTTGTAAAACTCAGCGCGCCATTATTTTCAAATATAACACCACTGCCCATTACCGGGTCGCCGCCAGCTTGCCCGACAAAGATGTCCATGTCATCATCTTTGTCATAGTCAATTCCTTTGATAAATCCTGGAACAGGTCCTGCACCTCCATCAAAGTTTGTGATCGTCTGATTGGTACTGAAATTATTGGACCCATCATTAAAAGACACGGCAACAAGTTGTCCTACGGCACCCCCGCCAAAGGAAGTATTACCACTTAAGAAATCCATATCATCATCACCGTCTATATCAACGAGACTTGAAAAGGCGGAATTATAAAAATTGTAGCCTGTTGAAATAGCTGTCGTAGTGAAGGAGCCATCATCATTGTTATTTGAGATGTATTGAATTCCATTCAATGCCTTGGTGTAGAAGTCGGCGGTTCCATCACCATTGGCATCCAATAGTTCAATGCTGACGATACGGTCTACCGTAGGATTGTTACTGTTGATCAATGGGTCAAGATCGGTCACAAGTATCTCAGCATCTGCAAATTGAAGGGATCCTAAGTTCCGAAGCCAATAAATATCATCACCGGAGGGGTCGCTGGTGAAATAGAAGAAATCAATCAGGCCATCTAAATCGTAATCTCCTTGCGCAGACACGTTGGTTATGGCTAATACCGGATCTGCAAATGTTCCGCTCCCTTCATTTTCGAAAATGAATAATCCACTTACGCCACTAATTCTTCCACTTACCGCGATATCTATGTCCCCATCATTGTCATAATCGCCTTTAAAATTGAGGTATCTGTCTTCAAATTGATCGTAAAAGATGACTGATGTAGAGAATTGACTTCCGTCATTGATAAATACTTTTAGTTGGTCACCGTCTGATCCGAAATGAACCAGATAGTCTTGATCCCCGTCCCCTTCATAATCGAAAATTAGTCCATCGTCATTGGCAGCAGGAGAGGTTTGAAAATTCTGATCAAATACAGTCTGTTGATCGAATGAAATGGTCTGACAAAATACGTTGCTGCATAGAGCAATAGTCAGTGAAATCAGTAATGATCTTTTCATGTGCTTTTGTGGCTATTTTAAGAATTAGAATTGCGTTAAAATTCTGGCCCAGTCAGCTTGCGATTTAATCCGTAGTTTGATCCGGATTGCTTTTCTGTAACTGTCATAGGTGAGTTTGGATATGCCATGAAATGAGCAATTTCCTCTCGGCTTTTCCCGTTCTTAATGAGGGCTAAAACCTCCTTTTCTCTGGAGGATAGCAATTCAAGTACTGAGGTAGAGGGGGAATTCATACCCCTAATTAAGTCCGTCTAATTGCAGTAGAGCAGCTTTTTGTCGTGAGTGACAGGTTTACTAGCGTGAAATGCAGTATTTATAACACGCGTTCCTGAATAGCCTTTTTGTAGGTCCGGGACATTTTTAGTTCCTGGCCATTCTTTAGCATGACCTGGTCACCATTCAAACTTTTGATGTGCTTAAAGTTGACAATGACAGATCGATGGATTTGGGCAAATTCGACCGGCAAAACTTTCAAGATTTCACTCAGTTTATTCCGATCTATTTCGGGTCTATCTTTGTCTTCTAGATAGAACTCCAAATAGTGATCTTCAACTTTGATATATAGGATCTTTTTGATGTCCAAAACCGCTTTGCTATTGAGTTTCAAAAAAGGAGATTCATTCTTTTTCGCCTGGTTTAATTGATCAATGGAGTCTTGTAGCTGATCATTAGATGCCAGTAGCTTTTCCCGGTGCCTTATGATACTAAGAAGGATAGAAGTCATGGCGATAGAAAGTGCCAATATTTCAATAAGAAAGCCAACCATGATTGGATCGATAAGCATTAAGCTTTCATTGATTACTCCGTATTCTGCCAATATTTTGCAAATGATTCCTACGAAGAACAAGGAGTATCCGAATAGAAAGACCTTGGCCTTGAACGGGTTAGTTTTGATGCTTTTTATAGCGGCAGTAAAAGCGAATACAACGGCTCCTAAAGTAAGGGTATATCTAACGGCGAACAACTCGGGAGCGAAAGCCATGTATTGATCTGGGATAGTAATCCAGACGAAGAAGCCAACCGTCATGATGCCAATAAATACAGAAATAATCCGATGGAATCGTGGCAATATATTTCTGGTGTTGAAGAAGGACTGGATGTATACCATTAAAAACTGAATGGTAAAATGCGTGGTTGCTGGAAAGAAATGAGTGTTGAAATAGGGAGAGTTCGACGTAATGAATTGATACGTGAATCCCTCAAGAGAGAAAAGCCACAATGAAAAGTTGGTGATGTACAAGGCATACCATAAAAAGAGTTGTTTCCTTAGGGCGATGCCAACAAGCAGGGCTAGCAGAATAATTAAAGCCAAAAAACCAAAATAGATTCCGTAGAAGATATAGTCATTTCCTGATTTTTGATCGAACATTTTTTCGTGATAGAATTCCATCGCGAATCGAGTAGCTGAAGTTCTTTTTTCAATGTTGACTAATACCCTTTTGGTTTCACCCTTATTGATTTGAATGGGTGCGATGAAGTTCCTATGTAAAATGGGCCTGGTAGCGTAAGGGGCATGATCACCAGATTCATAAAACAGTGAAACTGTATTATCCTCGGCTAATTCATAAAATCTGATTAGATCAATTTGAGGATTATCTACTTCAATGTAGAAGGTGCCATCTTCAGTTTTGTTCTTAATATCGAACCGAACCCAAAATCCTGTGTTTTTGATCATTCCCTGGTTGCTTTTGGCAGCAATAGTTGGCAAGGCCCTTTGACTAATCTGATTAAATGCCTGTTGCCCATCCAGTGAATCTTGCGTGGCATACACTGTTAAGTAGGGTTCCAGACTTGTGACTTCCTCTTTATCGGTTATTTCGAGTTGATTATTCTGCGCAAAAGCGTAAGTAGTCAAAAAAAATGCCATCAGGCATGTTCGTATATGCATCAATAAACTAAGTTGTCAAATAGTATTGGTCTGCCGGTTAAATTAATATGTAGGAAGGAAAAATCACTGAATATCTAAATTTTTGACCTGGTGCCTCTAAACCTTAGGTAATATGACCAGGTAATTCCGTGGATTCTTACACATCATTCAATTCATGAAATCTCGTGAATATTTCCCAAAGTAATTCACTCTGTTTATCTTCCAACCCTGGTAGACCTGAGCTAAACTTTTCATGTTGAGAACCCTGGATCTGATCAAACGATTCCTGTTTTACGTATGCTGCTTTTGCTTGATGACCCAAGCCATCGGGCAAGCTAATGTCGATAGTTTGTTGATGGTACTGGATGAAAGTGCTGAACCACGGCAACGTGCCACGCTGGCCAATGAAATTTCTCGTGCCCTGGCTTTTAGGAACGCCGATTCGGCCCGTTATTTTGCTAAGATGGCGATCGAAGAAGCCATGTCCTTAGAAGATAAGGAGCCGTTAGCCAAAGGTTATTACAATCTGGGACTTGCTTTTCATGTGCAAAATCAGTTTGATTCCGCAGCGTCGAATTACCGGAAATCTCTGGAGTATAGGGAATACATAGAAGACAAAAGTTTGCTGGCGGGTCTTTCAAATAATTTAGGGGCCATTTATGGACAAAAGGGGAGTTTTGAAAAAGCACTCATCTACTATCTGGAGTCATTGGACCTGAAATTGGAGTCGGGAAACTATCGTGCAGCAGCCACCACACTCAACAATATTGGGATCATCAAGTTCGACCAGGAATTGTATGATGAAGCACTTGTCTATTACCAGCGGGCGATCAAACTCGATAAGCAGGAAGGAAATAAAATGGGAATGGCACGCTCGACCGGTAATGTTGGTTTGACTTTCCTGGAAATGGAAGTGTATGATAGTGCATTGTTTTACTATCGCCTTGCTTACGACATCATCAATCCAGAGGATGTGAATTGTCTGAAAATGTACACTACCAATGGGTTGGGGCAGACCTACTTTGCTCGCTACGAATTGACGGAAGCGGAGACCTATGCGAAGATGGCCTTATCAGAGGCTCAGGGATGTTCGGACCCGGTCATACAATCATCTGCTTCGACGCTACTGGGTAGGATTGCTTTGGCTCGAAGAAACTACGCCACTGCTGAAGCACTTTTATTAGAGGGTCACAGAATTGCGGAAGAAAATGATATGCGGCAAGAACTTTCGGAAGTAAAAGAAGTCCTGTACGATTTCTATAAAGAACGTGGCCAAACCCGGAAATCCTTGTATTACCTAGAATCTTTGATGCAACTCAAGGATAGTCTTTTCAATGAAGGCCTGACCAAGAAGTTGGTCACCCTGGAGCTAAATCATGCCTTTCAGCAAGAAAAAGATTCCATCAATTTTCACGTAGAGCAGGAAAAAGTCGCATTAGAATCGGAAATCAAACGACGTAACATCCTCATTGTGGCTACAGGTATTGCCTTACTGCTAGCCATGGGGATTGTGTGGATGTACCGACGTGCAAATGGCCTGAAACAAGAGGCCAATCAACTGTTAAGTGAAAAGAACAAGGTGGTTACTGACGCATTGGCCCAAAAAGAAGAGCTGTTTAAGGAAATGCACCATCGCGTAAAAAATAACCTGCAGATCGTATCGAGTCTTCTCAGTGTACAGGCACGATTGCTTAAAGATGACAAAGCAGTAAATGCCATGAAGGAAACCAAGGCAAGGGTCATTTCCATGGCGTTGGTTCACCAGCATTTGTACCAGCAAAAAAGTGATAAGCATGTAAATGTTGAAACCTACCTTGAATCACTGATCGACTCGATCAATCAGAGCTTTGGGTCAAACTTACGTGCGATCAATATCGTGATGAGTATCGATCGGTTTCAACTGGACTCGGATCGTGCCATCAACCTGGGCTTCATCTTCAATGAACTCATCACCAACGCGTATAAACATGCCTTCCCTGAAGATTACAGAGGTAAACCCCGGATTGATATCAAACTCAAGAAAAGAACCGAAGATATTCAGTTATTGATCTCTGATAATGGGGTAGGACTGAAGGAGGAAATCGCTTCTAAATCATATGGGATGAACTTGATTGCTTCCATTACTTCCCGGATGGATGGGCATTTGAAGTATAGCAATGGTGTGGGAACTACTATTTCTCTCAGCTTTCCGTTTGTGAACTCCTAACTTTTATTTCTGCCCCTGGAGTTATCCCCAACAGGAATGATGGGACTGATTCCTATTGTTTGCAGGTAATAATACCTGCCAGGGCGAGTTGAGTTTTTGCTATGCGTCGGAGATGGTATCATAACCTTCCTTCATTTAATTGTTGACACAGAGCCAGAATCGGGCTATTTTTAGAGAATCAGTTGCTTTACCTGCAAAGTTTCTGTGTCCATAACGAACCGCTAGGATATTTTCCAATAGGGAAATTGATATTCGTGACCATTCGCCAATGCTAACTGTTTTGAAGTATTTCGTCAATCTTGGCGTCAAAGAGGGCTATTCCATTGAGGAACAGCACATGGTCCGCCATTGCAATGTGCTGACGACCGTAACCACCTTGATCTATCTGTGGTATGTCCTTTACGGGATCTACATCAGCAGTCTGTTTACTTCTGTGTTTGCAGCTGTCATGTCCGTATTGATTGGCGTGGTTTTTTGGCTCAACAGCATTTACATGCATGGCCCTTCAAAGGTACTGGCCGCGGTGGTTTCCAATTTTAGCGTCTGGTTTGCCTACCACGTGTTTCCGATCAATGAAGCAATTCTGTCAACGTTCGTGCCAATTGTTGCGAGTTACATTTATCTCTATGACCCTCAGAAGGAGCGGATCTATATGCTATCTGCCTTCGGGATAGCGGCAATGACCATCGTTGCCTGTTTTGTTGTGCCCAGACATTCCCTGCAATTCGTTTATTTATCTCCGGAGGTGGTAGCGATGAGCAATGCTACCCATGTACCCATTTCTCTGGGACTGATGATGGTGTTACTCGTTGCCGTCATCTTTACGAAGAATTCTATCAATGATTCTCTGAAAAGTGAAACGATAAGAGCTCAAGAGGCACTGGATCAACTGATGAAAGCACAGGATAGAGTAGTGGATTCCGAAAAGATGGCCATGCTCGGATTCTTATCGGCAGGTTTGAACCATGAGATCAATAACCCGCTGAATTATATGTTTGGCTCTTTGGATCAACTGGAAAAAGCTTGTGATGATGATGACAAACGTGCTTCATTCAAAGTGATCAGGGAAGGTATGAATCGGATCAATGAAATTGTGAGCAGCTTACGGAACTTTACGCATCAATCAGATTACATGGATCATGATTGTGATATCAATGCTATCCTTGATACCTGCAGCACCATGGTACGGTCAAAACACCAGCATGACATGGCCTTATTGAAGGATTATGAAAAAGGATCCACCGTTGTAAAGGGGAATTCCGGAAGGTTACATCAGCTGTTTCTCAACTTGTTGATCAATGCCACGCAAGCGATTAGTAAAGGAGGGATCATATCGGTCAAAACCAGATTGGTACAAGATGCGATCCAAGTGAATATTGTTGATAATGGCAAAGGCATCGACTCAAAAGACTTACCCTATGTATTTGATCCTTTTTACACGACCAAATTTCCCGGAGAGGGCACCGGCTTAGGATTGGCCATTGCAAAAACCATTGTCACAGAGCATCAGGGAGAGATGGACATAGCTGCTAATGAAGCAGCTGGGATCACCGTTCAAATAACTTTGCCAGTTGAAGGACAAACGTAATCAAATGATTGAATCTGCAATCAATTGCGCGATACTGATTACTTCGAGAAAGTCATCCTGTATTTTCTCAACGTTACAATGTGTATCGGTACAGATCACCTTAGTGATCAATCCGCAATTACGGAGTTTTTCGATCCCATGGCTTACAAATAGCCCGTGCGAAGTAATGACATAGATGGCTTTTGCCCCACCTTCGTGATAGGTTTTTGCGGCGTTAATGATGCTACTTCCGGAACGGATCATGTCATCGTAAATAATGACTGTTTTTTCGGCTACATCTGCATTTACGGCACTGATCTCAGTGTGTCCATCAGCAATCCGTCTTTTTAGAATAAATGCAGCACCCACATTCATGTCATTGGCCAGAGATTCTACCCATTTGGCGCGACCAGCATCAGTGGAAGCCAGGATAAAGTCATCGCCTCCGTATTTTCTACATGCGTCAATAATGATGGGCTTGCAATAGATATGTTTAGGGTGCAGGTTCTGCTCGAAATAGTGCGGAATGCCTTCCGTATGCAGATCAAACAGGTAGATCTTGTTGCCTTTATGGCTTTGTGGGATTGCTGAGAACAGGCGTGCTCTAGTTTTTGCGGTGACAATCTCTCTCGGCTTCACAGCGCGTTCCATCGTCGAATAGCCAAAGTAGGGGACAACCAGACTTAGTGACTCAACTCCGTAAGAGACAAGGGCAGAAGCCAGGTCGAATAATTCCAGTGTAGCAGATTCATGTACCGTTCCTCCTAATAGGATCACTTCCCGGTTCTCAACCTCAGACACAATTCGTTGATAGTGTTCTCCGTCAGAAAAGAAGCTTGATTCCACCACACCCTCTTCGAAAGGGGTGATATCGAGTAATTTCTTAGCGAGGGATTTGTAGTCTGAAGTAGAAAAAAGGAGTTTGTTCATCGGTCAATAAGGGGAATGCTTATTGGTGGCGAACTTACAACTTTGTGCGTAATTGCTGGTCTATTATTCCTTGAACAAAATATAGTCAGCGGGTACATGATCTGTGAGCCAGACGTTATTTTTAGATAGTAAGAATTCATGCCCTGCCTGGTGCATCTGTCCTGTTGCGATAGTCAGAATTACTGGCTTTCCTCTCCGGCTACCTACGTTTTGAGCAGTTTCAACATCAGGAGAAAGGTGCACATGTTGCCGATTCATTTTTAGCAGTCCTTGCTCTTTAATGCTGCCCATAAACTTGGCCACCGTACCATGGTACAGAAATTCAGGAGGTGTAGTCGGATTTAGTTGAAGGTCAATATTTACGCTGTGTCCCTGATTGGCCCGGATACAGCTGTGGTCTTTGTTGAATGCAAATCGCTGCTTGTCGTTTTCTTGTACTACTTTCTTTAGCAGCTCCAGGTCTAGCGAAATGCCATGTTTGTTCACCGCTAAGATTAGGGTGGAAGTGTCTGTCCATCCCTGCCCATCAAGTTCAATGTTGAGTGCTTCAGGTTGATGTCTTAATGCCAAACTAAGCAACTTACTGATTTTCTTGATCATCTTCTGTTGCTCATTCGTCGACATGGGTGTCCAGGTTTAGGTGTTGAACCAAGGATTTGTCATTGACTTTATAAACCCGTTCATCAGGCATGATCAGAAATTGCAATTCTTTTTTGTTGACATGTTCACGTTGTTCTTTGACAAAGTCCGAAATGTCCTCAATTTCAAGGATATCTTCCTGAACATACGCAGAGACCAAACTTCTTCTAAGCCCTATCTGAACAGCACGTCTTTCCAGTTTTTCACCATGAGGGTCATGGTCCGGGTCCCACTGAATACGGCAATCGGACTGATCGATTGCCTGTTTCCAACTGTCATAGTCTGAGAACTGTGTCGCATCAAAAGAAGACTTAACAGAGGCTTTCAGGTAGGCCTCAAAAGCATTACGTTTCAAATGAATGGCTAGTGTTACTTCTTGCGCTTCTTTGGTGCCCCAGCCACTTCGATACATCATCCAAAGGAAATTTGGTTTGATCCAGGTCATACGATCCATTTTGAAGGCTCCGCCGAATCGTTGATACGTTGCAGCGAAATGTCCAATTGCTGGTCGGTAAGCCTGGTAAACGATGACCTTTTCCTGATCGTATTGTGCCATGATATGACGTCCGGTTGTAGGCCAACCAGGAAGTTGTTCGTGGTAGTTTTTTAGTTGTAGTTTCATGATAATCATTTACTTAAGCGTCATTCCTGCGCAGGCAGTAATCTCAAGAACTAGAAGTACTAAATAATATTGAGATTCCGGCATTCGCTCGGAATGACGGATTATTTTTTATACGGCTTAAGTCAATGACAATATGCTTAATCATCCATTTTAAATTATGGTAGACATTTAAAATTTAACATATTCCTGCATTCTTTCTGACCTCTTCAAAGGAATAACTCCGGATGAGCGCTCCGTTTTCAAAAACAGTCTCCAGGTGATCCGTCCCAGGCTCGTCTGCATTCACCGTACGATATCCGTGATCATCTTTGATCAATTTCAATTGTCCGCCTTTACTTTTCTTGAAGCTCTCAATCAGATTACCGTTTTCATCCAGTTCTTTTGGGCTTTTCTGTACCATCACGCCTTTGCCATCTATTTCTGCATAACTGCATTTTAAAGCAAACTTCTGTGTGTCACGGTTGAGCTTTTGTAGCAGGGCACCGCCCATGCCCAATACCAGATTTTCTGCACTGATTTGTGCGGATTTCAAAGCCGCATAAATGTCTATGATGCTTTCATAGTCGATGCCATCACCCTGGATGACCCGCACTTGTGGTGGGAGTACTTTGTAACCTTTTTCATTGACAGTAAATCCAAACTGCTCGAACAGTAATTCAAATACTCTTAATAAGGTCAAAACCGGATCACCGCTATCTGGCCGGATCACTAAGGTGCCTTCTCTTTGTAGTACTTGAGCTTTTAACGCTGTTCCCCAGTAATCTTTCACTGCTCGGAAAATATCGTAGCTGTCACTTACGCATGCTAAAATCCCGGAAGGGAATTCCTCGATCACGTGTTGGAATACTTGTTTTTCACCGGATTCGCCTTGCAAGGTGCAAATGCTGTGTTCTGTGGCGGGGACACTCAACCCATAGACTTCTTCGGTATCGTAATAGTTCAGCGCCATCATACTGCCAGCAATGGTGTCGCTTCCTCTGAAATTCACCAAATGGGCACTTCCACCCAATCCGGCACTTTCCACACTACTGACTCCCCGAAACCCAAAATCATTAAGAACAAATTCGATTCCAGCAAAACTTTCTGGTGTGGCTGTGTCTTCGTAGTTCCGCGTAATGACACGTTTGATTTCCCGACTGAGTGTGGCTACGGTACATGGATACCAGACTTGCATTAGTAAAGTTTCCAGGAAGTTGGTGAGCCAATAGCAATCGGGATCTGTATTTTCAATGGTCATCAGCACGTTACTCGTTGGCACCGTTGTTCCTTCAGGAATTGCTTTAATCCTAATAGGAAGTCGGCCTTGATGTTTTTGGATGATGTACTCAAACTTCGAAGCATCATACACATCATCTCTACCAAAGACCTTAGGAAGAATTTTATTGGCTTCTTTCACATGGGCTTGGGTGATCACTTCACCTTCAAGGTATTGTTTAAGGAAATATTGTAAACCATAGAAGACAGTGTGGTCAAATTTGCCACCGCGACTTTCCAGGTAGCTGTAGACCCTGGTCGTCTTGGGCATGTACAATTTATGATGACTGTATTTGTAGGCGTCTGCGAGCAGAATCAGGTTTTGGTTTGTCATAATTACTTGCCTATGTAGCGCTTCAGGGCCAAATTTTATAAATAAAGTGACTAAATCTAAATTTAAGTTCACTGTAAAGCAGTTGCGGGACCATATTGTATAAATTAGGAGTAGAAAACCATCAAAACATGATTGTAGATATTTCCAATCCCTGGCATGCCGTGCCAGCAGGAGAAAATGCTCCTGAAGTAGTGAACAGCATCATTGAGATCCCTCAAAATACGCGTGCCAAGTACGAACTGGACAAAGATTCAGGCTTGCTACGTCTGGACCGGGTCTTGTATTCTGCGGTGTATTACCCGGCCAATTATGGGTTCATTCCAAGAACTTATTGCGATGATAAAGACCCACTTGATATTGTTGTGCTTTGCAAGATTGATGTCGTGCCTTTGTGTTTGATTAATGCCAAAGTTATTGGCGCCATGCGCATGCTGGATGGTGGCGAAATGGATGATAAGATCATTGCAGTGGCTGAAAATGACATGAGCGTCAATCACATCAATGACGTGGATGAGTTGCCACCGCACTTTTTGAGGGAGTTGAAGAACTTCTTTGAAGACTACAAAAAATTAGAAAAGAAGGAAGTAAAGGTAGAAGACTTTCAGGATAAAAAGACCGCACACGAGATCATCGAAAAGGCCATTGCTGACTATCAGGATCTTGTGAAGAATGCGAGACATATTTAGGGATTCGTCTTTTGTACTATTAAGGAGTGGACAAATTTTGTCTGTTAGTACATTTATACTTGCTCGCGTTGCCTAGAACTATTTCTATATCTCTATATTGGATAACGGAAATGATCCGCTTAAAATAGGGCTTATTGGCCCAGACATAATTTGGCCTTACATCATGACGAGGATACTTGCTCTTTTGTGCATAGTTCTGATCGTTTACAGAACATCTGCACAAAAAAATGACTCAATCAACTTCAGAAAGCTCATTGAAAAATCATGGAATGCTCACGATAGTGCCTGTTATTACCTAACATCAGCCAGGGCATATGCGAATGCCGCGCATGAAATACTAGAGATTTATATGTGAAGTGAGCGATGGTCAAAGAAAGGTGGTCATTAGACCACCACATTCACAATCTTTTTTGGGATTACGATCATCTTCTTGGGCGATTTGCCATCGAGCCATTTCTGGACAACTTCATTGGCCAATACCGCTTCCTCAATTTCAGAAACACTCAAGCTCGTAGAGAGCGGCAGTTTTACCCGCATTTTGCCATTTATAGATACCGGATACTCGTGTGCATCTTCTTTGAGGTATTCTTCTTTGATTTCCGGATAATCCGCAGCGACCACCGAACCTTCATTGCCCAACAAGTGCCACAATTCTTCAGCCATGTGTGGAGCAAAAGGTGCTAATCCAATCACCATAGGCTCCAGAATCGCGCGTTTGTTGCACTTAAGTCCGCCCAGGTCCTTGGTAGCGATCATGTAGTTACTCACCACGGTGTTCAGAGAAAGACGATTGATGTCATCCTCGTTTTTCTTCAAGGTACCGTACATGATCTTGTATTCCTGATCCGTAGGCTTTTCATCAGAGACGGAGAACTCAAATTGATTGGTATGGAACAAGGCCCAGAACTTCTTCAGGAACTTATAAACACCTTCAATGCCATTGGTATTCCATGGTTTGCTCTGCTCGATGGGACCCAGGAACATCTCGTACATTCTAAGGGTATCTGCGCCATACTTCTCCACCAGGTCATCGGGATTGACCACATTGTACTTGGACTTGGACATTTTCTCCACTTCCCAGCCACAATGGAATTTGCCATCTTCTAAGATGAATTCCGCATCTGCAGCATCTGGTCTGAATTGCTTGAATGCTTCCACATCCATGACATCATCTTTCACAATGTTGACGTCCACATGAATAGGCGTGGTGTTGTATTCGCCTTTCAGGCCTTTGGAAACGTATTTGTTCTCACCGCTGACACGGTAGGCGAAGTTGGACCGTCCCTGTATCATGCCCTGATTGACCAGTTTTTTGGCATATTCATCTACTTCGATGATGCCGAAATCAAACAGGAATTTGGTCCAGAACCTGGAGTACAACAAGTGTCCGGTCGCGTGTTCAGGTCCTCCCAGGTAAAAGTCTACTTCTTTCCAGTATTTCAGTGCTTCCTCGCCACAGAAAGCTTCGTCATTATTGGGGTCCATGTATCGGAAGAAGTACCAGCTACTGCCAGCCCATCCGGGCATGGTCGATAATTCATAGGGCTGGCCTCCATGTGACCAGTCGGTAGCCCTGCCCAACGGAGGATCCCCATCTTCCGTAGGTAGATATTCTTCTATTTTAGGAAGCTCCAACGGAAGCGCATCATCGGCAACCAATTCAGGTGTTTGATGCTCATAGAAGACAGGAATTGGTTCACCCCAGTATCGCTGCCTTCCGAAGATGGCATCTCTCAATTTGAAATTGATCTTGCGTTTGCCTAATCCTCTTTTTTCTACTTCATCACTGCCATGGTCCATGGCTTCAATAGGAGTGAGGCCATTGAGGAAATCGGAATTAATGACTTCCCCTTCTTTGGTCGGATCAGCTTCCGTTTCCGTGATCATTTGCGCTTCATTGATCTGTATAATTGGCAAATCAAATTTCTTAGCAAAGTCAAAATCACGTTGATCTCCTGATGGTACCGCCATCACCGCTCCGGTGCCGTAATCTGCCAATACATAATCGGCAATCCAGATGGGTACCTTATCTCCGGTAAATGGATGCAATGCGTAGCTTCCGGAAAATACGCCGGTCACGTTCTTTGCATCACTCATGCGTTCACGCTCAGATCGGTTTTTCGCAATCTCCACGTATTCCTGTACTGCTTTTGCTTGTTCTGATGTGGTCAGCTTAGCTGTCAAATCACTTTCTGGGGCCAAGACCATGAAGGTTACTCCAAAAATCGTATCGATACGCGTCGTGAAGACCGTGATCTTCTCGTCGCGCCCATCGACCTGGAAATCAACCTGAGCACCGAAAGACTTACCGATCCAATTGCGTTGCATTTCTTTGATCGGAGCAGGCCAATCGATGGTGTCCAATCCACTCAATAAACGGTCTGCGTATGCCGTGATCCGCATGTTCCATTGGGGCATGTCCTTTTTGACGACTGGATGTCCACCTCGTTCGGAGAATCCATCCTTTACTTCGTCATTGGAAAGTACTGTACCCAATGCCGGGCACCAGTTCACCGTCGTATTGGCCAAATAGGTCAAACGGTATTTCAGCAAGAATTGCTGTTGCTCTGCTGCTGAAGAATTATTCCAGTCATTGGCAGAAATGACGGGTGTATCATCATCACAAGCCGCATTGATGTTTTCATTACCTTCTTCGGAAAGCTTCTCAATCAGGGTTTCGATTGGTTCTGCTTTATCGGTATCGTTGTTGTACCAGGCATTATAGATCAGTTTGAAGATCCACTGTGTCCACTTGTAGTAAGCAGGATCACTGGTTCTCAACTCCCTTGACCAATCATAGGAAAAGCCCAATGCACGAAGCTGTTCCTTATATCGATTAATGTTGTTTTCAGTTGTAACTGCAGGGTGTTGACCGGTTTGAATGGCATATTGTTCTGCGGGCAAACCAAACGAATCAAATCCCATCGGATGCAGCACGTTGAATCCTTTCAGCCGCTTGTAGCGAGCGATGATATCTGTAGCAATGTACCCGAGTGGGTGTCCTACATGAAGTCCCGCCCCGGAAGGATAGGGGAACATGTCCAGGATGTAGTATTTGGGTTTAGAGGTATCCTCTGCTACTTTGTATACTTCTTTTTCCTGCCACTGGGTCTGCCATTTTTTTTCAATTGACTGAAAGGTGTATTCTGCCATTTCCTATTTTTCCTTAAAAGCGTGCAAATTTAAGCTTTGCGGTCAGGAATACTAGAAAATTTATCACAGAAGGAAACCTTTCTAAAAACCTCCTGTCCTTAGATCAAAATTCAATATAAAAAAACATGAGGAAGGCAATCATTACCACATTTATTCTGACCATTTCTTGTCTCGCCTGGGCACAATCGGATACGACCGTGGTGAAAAGGGATACCATACCGCAAGTACCCGAAAATCCTGTACAAGTGGAACCGGAAGAAGAGCCGGAACCGAGGATCATTTATTACAATTCGGACGATGACCCCAGAAGCAAGTCTTCGTATCGCTCCCGAACCAGAACAAGAGGGTCTCGTAATCAGATCAAAACATTATCCGGATCCATGAGCCATAGTGGCGGATTTGGAGCGCTGAGCTTTAAGACTTCAGACTTTCGGGATGAAACCATTGTGATGGCAGGTGTTCGTGGTGGTTGGATCATCAATCGGACACTGGCCTTAGGTGCGGAAGGATATGGGATCATACCTACAGCAAAATACAGTGACTTTACGGAGCCTTCCGATGATGTGCACTTACTTGGAGGGTATGGAGGATTGTTCCTGGAGTTGATCTTCTTTTCAAATGAGGTAGTACATGTTACATTTCCACTCAGTGGTGGCGCAGGCTGGATCGGCTATGATCTCAACGATGTGGATCGATTTTCTGTAGGGGAGCCAGACAATGGTTATTTGGATCAGGATGTTTTTTGGTACGTTGAGCCGGGTGCTAATGTAGAAGTAAATGTGGCCCGTAATTTCAGATTGGCTTTCGGGATCAGCAAACGATTCACCCAGGACCTGGAATTGGTCGAAACCAGGAGTAGGGAGATGGAAAACCTCAATTATTACCTCACTTTAAAAATCGGAAGGTTTTAAAAGATTTTATTCAAGGTCAATAGTACTCACTTATTTATCATTGTGGAACCCGGCAATTGTTGTCGGGTTCTGCTGTTTTTATAGCACCAGTTTCGTATTTTAACAACCACTTGACCCGAAGAGATGCTGATACTCAAAAGACTATTAACCCTCATTTTATTTTGTTTCACAATTAATGTGTCATTTGCGCAGATCAACACCGATCGACCGACCCAGAGTGCCAGTGCTTTTGTGGTGCCAAAAGGTCGGTTTCAGGTAGAAACTGGGTTTCAATACACTCGGATCACGGATGTGGTTTATCAAATTACCTATCACAACACTTTATTAAGATATGGGTTGAACGATCTGTTTGAATTACGTCTGAGTACCAGCAATGAGTTTCTTGATCCTGCGCTTGATGGGCGTAATCGAACTTTTAGTGGCTTTGGTCCGACCATACTGGGGTTCAAATCGCATATTTCCGAAGAAAATGGATTTTGGCCACAGATCAGTTTCCTTGGACAAGTGCAATTGCCATCGGGTCAAAATGAATTTGAAGTGGAAACCGCTGTTCCTGCCTTTCGTTTTAATTTTCAGCACACAATCAATGACAATAGTTCGATTGGTTATAACTGGGGCATGGAATGGTCGGATCTAAATTCGGAAGCCACGAACATTTATACCTTCATATACAGTGTATCCTTTGCTCGTGCTTTCACGACCTTCTTTGAATTCTATGGAGCTATTGAGGATGGAAGCAATGACCATCGATTTGATACGGGTCTGATCTACTTGTTCAGTGACAATTTCCAGGTGGATATTTCCGGTGGACCCGGCCTGACCGAAGAAGCTCCGGATTGGTTTCTAGGGTTTGGGTTCTCATATTATCCAAAGTAAATCATTGTTTACTTCCTTTTTAACCCCGGTGTGGGTCGCTTGAATCCCTTAAAGCATAATCTGGCCGGGATATAGGGGTGAAAATCAATTGGACACCCTTTAGGGATGGGGTTAATTCAATTGATTTTCTGAACTTTACATAGAAGATCAATATGGACATAGAATCAATCACCAACTACTGCATGGCCAAACCCGGCGTAACCGCTGGCTTCCCGTTCGATGAAACTACTCTGGTATTCAAAGTAATGGGGAAGATGTTTGCCGTAACCGATGCCGATCACTTTGAATTCATCAACCTCAAGTGCGATCCCGAGCGCTCGGAAGAATTGCGCGCTTCCTATGATTACATCAAGCCCGGCTGGCACATGAACAAGACCCACTGGAATTCCGTCTATCCCGAAGCCGGTTCTAAGCTCATTTGCGAGCTCATCGATCACTCCTATGACCTGATCGTCGCTAAGTTGCCCAAGAAAGTGAAAGAAGAGTTGGCGCTTTTATCTAAATCTTAGCACAGAAGCTCGTCAGCATTTGTATAGCTGTCGGATTGTTGCAGCATATAATATGCCATAGACGATATATTCGCCATACAATTGCGACTAAGCTGGGTGATCATAAAACGGGCCCATTTTAGAATCTTCTGTGATATTCACTAATCCAAGGGCCCGAATACAGTACATACATACACCCAAGTCTTATGAAGTGGGTTGATTTTGGACATAACTCAATGATATTAGGAATTGAACTCACCTAATAAGTGGGAAGATGATAAGTTATGTTCCTTAAAAGCAAAATTCAACCCCATACTGAACCAATCATTCCAAATCCTCGTTCTACTGTCTGACCTTTAACCATTATAAAATCATAACATGTCAAAAATATTGATCACCGGAGCCAGCAGTGGCTTTGGTAAAATGACCGTAACCAGCTTATTGAATGGTGGACATCAGGTGGCAGCGGCCATGCGTGGTGTTGCTGGAAAGAATGCGGAAGCAGCAAAAGAATTAGAAGCAGCGGGAGCTTCCGTTGTAGAAATAGATGTAACGGATGATGCCAGTGTAGACAGTGGTGTCGCTAAAGCGATAACAGCCCTGGGTGGTCTGGATGTCGTTATCAACAATGCCGGAGTAGGTGTGGTTGGCATGCAGGAGCACTTTACCATCGAAGACTTCCAGAAAGTGATGGACGTGAACGTATACGGCGTTCAGCGTGTGAACCGGGCTGCTTTACCTCATTTGAGAGGACAGGGATCAGGCTTGATCATCTACATCTCAAGTATGTTAGGAAGAATGACGTTGCCTTTCTACGGACCGTATAATGCGTCTAAGTGGGCGCTAGAAGCCATTGCAGAGAACTACAGAGTTGAGTTGGCAGGATTTGGTATTGAAAATGCCATCATTGAGCCTGGAGGTTTCGAAACGAATTTCTTTGGCAACCTGATCCAAGCCAGTGACCAGAGCCGAGCAGCGGAATATGGAGATTTCATGAAAGTCCCTCAACAGATGGGTGAAGGATTTGGTGCTGCCCTGGCACAAAATACGGAGCAGCGACCTGAGAAAGTAATTGATGCCATTGTCGGATTAGTGAATACCGGTAAAGGTCAGCGACCTTTCCGTACCATGGTTGATCACATGGGAATGGCCGCCGCCATGGATGGCTACAATGAGCAATTAGAAGGAGCCATGAAAGCTGTTTATGGCAACTTCGGCATGGGAGACATGCTGGGATTGAACAAATAGGTTTCGACAGGATCAACCTGAAGCCTACGAGCACCTCGCGGACAGCTAGCCAGGCTTACAACCTTCGAGCGCCTCAGGCTCTCGAAGACTGAATTAGTGATAAAAGTTGAAGCGCCCTCGGGCGCTTTTTTTGTAGTCCTAATCTTATCACTTGTCCATTATTCCATCACCTAGTATTTCTTTATTACAGTGATATGGAAAGGGTTTTCTGTTTTGTTCTGGCCTTGATTCATTTTAGGTATTTGAGTCAATGAAGAGCAGATGAGGAATAAAATTCTGTTTGAGCCAAGGATGATTCCATTTGTTCTTGGAATAGCTTGGCGAGTTTATTTTATTCCTGCTCAATTGATTTAAAAGTCATTAAAAAATGAATTCGGCCTGGATTTTTTGATTCTTTTTCATCAATGGAAAAAGAATGAGCGGATTAAAGGTGCTTGGTTTTTAATCACCGATGAGGTCATGTACAATTTAGTAGAATCATCAATACTTGATTTATTCTTTTGAATTATACACTTAGGGAACATTTCAATCACAATTGTTACAAAAACAAAGATCGCTAATACGTTTCCTAACTGTTACTTATTTGGCACGCTAGTTGTTTATTTTAGCCCGTCGGTTACAAGATGACCTTTATGAAAAGACCTGAACTCCTCTTATTGCTTGTCCTGTTTCTTGCTGCTTGTAAGAAGAATACAGAAGTCCCTGTGAATCCTGCTAATTTTCCTTCGGGGCCTGAAAATAGTGACCTGCCTTTTTTCGCGATCAATACGGATGACATCATTCCCGATGAACCGAAGATCAATGGGGAGATGGTTATTTTTCAGAATCAGGAAGCTGTTTTTACCAATGGGATCGGGATCGAGTTGAGAGGGGCTACTTCCAGAAGACTGTTCCCTAAGAAATCATATGGAGTCGAATTGTGGGATGCGAACGGTTTGGATATGTCCAGAGATATCTTTGGGTTTGGTTCGGAAGAGGATTGGATCTTGCAGGGACCGTATGCGGATAAGACATTGATGCGTAATGTCCTGATATATGATATTTCAAATAACATTGGACAGTATGCAGTAAAAACGGCTTTCTCGGAATTAACGATCAATGATGTTTTCCGTGGAACCTACGTATTCATGGAGCGGATCAAAAGAGATGGTGATCGCCTGGATTTGGAACGACTGGAACCAAACATCACGGATGAAACTCTGATTACGGGTGCTTATATCCTGAAGATTGACAAAACCAGTGGTGATACCGAGGATTCTGATTGGCCAGGAGATGCGGATTATCAGCCGGAATTGGGCTTTCGATCTCCTTATGATACACGAGGCCAATTAATTGATTATCCGGCACATGGACCCAAAACGGGGCCAGAGACCTATTTCTTGTATGAATACCCATCAAGGGACGAGATCAATGATGCCCAGAAAAACTACATTCAGCAATACATAATGGACTTTGAAGAGGCTTTGATTGCCGAAGATTATACCAATGAGCCAAGGTTGTATGAAGCTTATATTGATGTGCCTAGTTTCATTGACTTTTTCATTTTGAACGAGTTGAGTGGTAATCCGGATGGCTATCGACTCAGTACTTACATGCACAAGGACAGGGGACAGAAACTCAAAATGGGACCTATTTGGGATTTCAACCTTGCTTTTGGAAATGATGGTCGTAGCAGGCCAGATAGCTGGGTCTATCGTTACAACGATTTTTACGGTGAAGATTTGTGGTTAGTACACTTCTGGTGGCCGAGATTATTGAATGATCCCATATTCAGGAGTCAGGTAAAGACACGGTGGCAGGAACTTCGTGGTGGTGTGATTACATCGGCAACGATTCATACTCAAATTGATGATTGGGTAGATTATTTGGACAGCAATGGAGCCCTGGATCGAAATTTCAGAGAGTGGCCTGTCATTGGAGAAACGCTCCCTTTCAATAGTTTCGTTGGAGAATCCTACGAAGAGGAAATCAACTACCTGAAAAACTGGATTGACAGTCGCATCACCTGGATGGATAGCCAGATCGCGAATTGGTAGGAATTCTTTTTTAAGTTCAAGCCCGAAGTGATCCGTCATTCCGCCGGTCATAGCATTCAATTATAACTCATATACGCTCATAATTGACCTGTCGGAATCTCAATCAATTGAGCACCAACTACAGATTTTGAGATTCCGCAGGGCCCCCTGGAGGTATTTCCTCGCTGCACTTCCTAGAACGGGAGTGCCGGATTAATTGATAATGGCTTCAATTAGAAATCGTTCAAAACCGATACTCATACCTGAATACCAGAATATAAGTCCATTCTGTTACCGGAATATCCAGTGAACGTTCGATGAGGTAATCAAATGAGAATTGCCCGAGCTTCTTGTAGCTGCGTTCTGTCCCAATCCCAAACCGAAGTTGATCGTTAGTATTTGCAAATTCTTTTGGCAGGTCATTGAAGTATTCCACTTTGATCCGAGGATCGTAGGGCCAGTTTTTGATCTTATATTCTGTCAAAAAACGATAGCGAAGAAACCTTCTGGCTACATCACCCTCTGCAGTGGTCAATCCCAATTCATTGCGATGCTGATAAAGAAGTCGATGCTTGAATCGAAATTGTTGGAACCGATGTTTGATTTGTGTGCCGAATTGGTAGCGATAATGCGATTCATACCCCTGGTTTTCACCGCTATTGTCGTTCCTGCGGATGAATCGATTGACGAAGAATAAGTCTACATTTTTATCCAGTGAATACGTGAGCGCTACTTCCGTATGAAAGTTCTTTACTTCACTTGCATTTTCATCAAACCGTATTTGTTGCTCCGCTTCCAGTTGTAAAGCGTCATTTAGATCTACCTGAGCGCCGGCCTTGAGCCAAAGTTCCAAATCCTGTACATTGCCACTTTGCGACATTCCGGCAGTCACCAATACCAATAAGCTTATTCCCAATAAAAATGCCCTCATATTTTCGCTGTGTAGTATAGTGTGAGGGTGGCTACATTGTTTGTCAGGTCCACTTTTTGGACCGATACCCTGGATATTTGTAAGCCCGTTTTTTCCCTGAGATCCAGCAACAATTTTTCGTAGTTCTCAGGTTTCACGTTTTCCAGTTCATCATAGACGATGTTTCTTTCTGATGAACGGCCTTTAGAGAGGACTGTTTTTTCAATGACCATGATCGACACGATGATCGAAATATTCACCAACAGGATTTCAAGAAAACTCATTTGGTCATTGACCAGTGCATTGATCACCGAAACACCAATGACTACAAACAAATAAGTCATTTCACGTATCTCGATGGTTTGGGTACGGTATCGGATGATCCCGAATATCGCGAACAGCCCTAATGCCATTCCTACATCAAGTGTGAATTTGCCTAAGGTGAAACAAAGAAAAAACAACACGATACTCACCATGTAATAAGTGAATAAATACTCGGTATTTCTGGTTGTCTTGTAATAAAGTAAGCGGATGATGACAGAAATACTGATCAGATTCATCAGAAACAACACCAGCATCTTTAAAACATCGAAGTTGTAGAACTCTTTGAAGATGAATCCATCCGAAGTTTCTTTTCGTTCGGTTGATTTCACAGCAAAAGGAGAGGACGATTGATTTTCCTGTAATGCTAGTTTTTCAGAAGAATGAGGTGTATTAGCTGGGAATCCGTTCAAAGGTTGAAACCAGGCCAGCAGACCTAGTAAGAGTGCTACTTGATACTTCACAGTGATTGTTGTCGACTATTCTTTGTTATTGACGAGCTGGCAAATTACTACAAATTCCGTTCCATAAAGGCCCGAACTTGATAAAGGTCCGATGAGGGATACATTTCATAAATCCTTCAGGTTTTCATGTAGGTTTCCGAAGACATGTTTTTGAGCTTGCCGGTAAAAGTCAAAAACTATGATGAACTTCAAATTTTTACTCCGTGGTTCCTTGATCACTTTGCTAGTCTGGGGATGTTTAGGAGCCAATGTCTTTGGTCAATCTGAGATCAATATGAACAATCGATTCCAGATCAATAAAGACGGATCCTATGTGACCTTTGGAACTACACTAGCGAATTTTCCAGTAATCAAAGGTTCGCTCAAAGCTTACCAGGCAACCTTATTTTATGATCCTGAAAAGCCAGAACAGACTTCAGCAACGATTCGATTTGGTGCAGAAGGGTTAAGTACTGCCCATGAAAAACGAGACGAACAGCTGCATGGGCCAGACTTTCTGGATGCCAGCAGTTTTCCGGGCATTTGGTTTCAGGGGTTTGAAACGGAGGTTACAGAACAAGGGCTGAACCTAAAAGGTGATCTATATATCAAAGGCGTGGTACAACCGGTGACGGTGCGACTCAAGCAACCCACCTTGATGCGCAAGGCCATGAATAACCTGGACCTGCTTATGGTGAACGGAGCGTTAGCAATAAACCGCAAAGATTTTGATCTGGGTACTTCAGGCAGGTACGCAGCTGATCCGATGTTGGGTGAAGAAGTCAATATTGAATTCAATTTCATGTGCTTCAGCTATACTATAGATTATCTCAAAGCTTTGTACTTAAACGAAAAGGAAGGTGTCCCTAACCCGGTTGGATTGGTCTATGAAGAAGTGAAGCAGAATGGGCAAGAAAATGGCCTGAAACTGGCCCGTGAATTATCGAAAGACAAGCGATATAAGGCGGATAACTGGGCAACTAACCTGGCGAATATTGGGTGGATATTGATGGTAGATGGTTACGGCAAAGAGTCGCTGCCATTTTATGACATGGCCTTGCAAATGGACAAGGGTCACTTGCCTTCATTACTAAGATTGGGAGACGCCTTCACCATCGCCGGAGCTTACGATGATGCTTTAGCACATTTTGAAGAGGAATGGGCTTTGCCAGCCCGTTCACGGTTCACGCATATCCCGCATATGATCCGGGCAATCGATGGTTCTTTTTCAATGAGCGATTTGAAATGAGCAGTGTGCTAAGGCATAAGGGGTGGTGGATGCTCATTATGATTGTTCTCATAGCCATCCAGAGTTGTGGCCAGCAATCAGAGGAGCAGTACATACCCGAGGATTTGGCTGCATTGAAAGATTATGCAGCGCAAAAGGAAAACATCAGGAGTGTATTGGTCAGCCAACACGATAAGACCATTGCAAATTGGTACTTCAAGTCCTTTGATCGGGATAGTTTGGAGCACATTCGTTCTGGGACGAAGAGTGTCATGTCGCTGTTAATTGGTATCGCCATTGATCGAGGAATCATTGGGAGTGTCGAGGATCAAATTACAACATACCTTGACGATGTGGCTTCGGATAAGCAGGACATGACCATTCGACATTTGTTGACGATGACCTCCGGAGTACCCTGGGAGGAAGGAGTCGGTTACAACGACTGGAACCGGATGATTGATTCTGGTAATCCGTATCGTTACTGGATGGATCGTCCCCGGAAACATGAAGTGGGGGAAAAGTGGGCTTATAGTTCTGGCGATACACATATACTTTCCGTGATTCTGACGCGTGCTTCAGGGATCAGTACGTTGGATTTTGCTGAACAATACCTTTTCGGTCCTTTGGGTATCAGGCGTGTATTGTGGCAAAAATTTCCTGATGGCTATTATGCAGGAGCATCAAGACTTGCATTAAAACCAAAAGACATGATCAAAATTGGCCAGCTTTGTGAAAATCTGGGTATTTACGATGGGAAACGAGTCGTGTCAGAGTCGTACATCAGGCAGTCTACAGGCATACAATTCGAGTTCATGGAAAAAGGCAATGTGAGGGAAGGTTACGGATTTTGCTGGTGGGCAGTAGAGTTAGATGATAAACGTGCCTACATGGCGCTGGGTTATGGTGGACAGGCCATTGCTGTGATTCCCAGCCAACAACTAGTAGTGGCTGTCACACATAAATGGAAATTAGGAGGCCATCAGGCGGCTGCTCAACAAAAATCCGCTCAGGATGTTGCCGTAGCTGCGTGGGCCTGGGCGCGACAAGGGCCGCTTCCGATTCATTGAGGGGTTTCCGAAGCTTCTTCTAAAAGCATGATATCTGAATCGTGGCGATCAATCTGACTAAAAAGCAGTTGGTCGCCACTTGCACTGACCGAAAGGGAAATACCCAGTCGGGGAATCCGCTTCAAAGGTTTATAAATGAGCGCTGATTCTTTTGATGTAAAATCATAGAACTCAAATTGTTTATCCTTTGCATTCAGGTGATAGACTCCTTGTTGCGTCACGGCATATGCTCCCCAGAACATCGGATGGAAGTAGGGGAGCAGTAAGGATACTTCTCCCTCAGATAAGTCTTTTTGCCAGAGCCCCAGGGTGTCTTTCCTGACAAAAAACAACTTGTTTTCATCCGTGCTCAATTGTGGTGCATAAGCATTTTCAGCTACAAGCTGAGGTCGATTTCCTTCTTGATCCGTCTTCCAGATATTCCAGATGCCTGCTTCTTTTTTACTGTAGTAAAGATCTCCAGACGGGCTGATGTAGGGTGTGTTTTCGTCCAGAACAGTAACCGTAAGGTTTTGAGGAATTCCGCCTTTCGCATTGATCCGATAAATATCTGACTGACCATTGACAAACCCTTGAAAATAGATCCATTGTCCATCCATCGACCATCTTGGCGAGGATAAATATTGTCCTTCAAAACTGGAAACAGGAACAGTTTGTTGACGATTAGCATCTGCTACCCAAATTTGATAAGCCCCTTCATGGATTTTCGTATAACAAACCCGATCTGTGCTAGGAGAGAAGACACCATTCAATTCCAGGACATTGGAACGTAACCAGGGGCTGGCTACCTGGGAATGTAAATCATATTGCCACAAATTGACATCATCGGTCATACGGGCGTAAACGATGCGACCAGTTTCGGAGATGCGAGGCATAACCAGTTGGTTATCTCCAGCCTTAACCACCATTGTTTCTCCATTAGAGAGGTTCAACTCCCACAGTTTGTACATGCCCGACAAGTCACTGGCATAGACCAATTGACCTTCGTTTAACCAATCAAATCCATTGATAGAAATAGGATCAGTAGTCACTTTTTTGAGTTCATCGGTCAACAGATTGTAGGTGTACAAAAACATACTCGAAGGATTGCGTTCCCTGATAAAAGCCAATTGATTACCATTGGGCGAAAACCGAGGATGTATATCTCCATTAAATTCATCGTCGGGAGAAGTTAGGGTCCTAATTGTTCCATCTTTTAGGCCGATCAATTGGATACCAAGAGGATACTCTTTGTCAGGTCGATGATTGAAACTGATCCATTCACCATCAGGCGAAATATCGAAATCACCAAAGCTATTTACAGGAGCAGATGCCACTCGAATTTCTTGTCCCCCAATCACAGGTTTTTTATAAATGGCACTATTGCCAGATTCATATCGGATGTAGTAAATGAAGTTCCCGTCTTGTGACCACCTCGGGCGCAATTCCGTCGTTTCTTCGTCAGTTATCCTTATGATGGTTACTGTGCCAATGAGTTTGGCATAGATGTCCCAATTATCATCCTTGTTACCTCGCCAGGCATAGGCTACAAATTTTCCGTCTGGTGAGATTGCCGGCCAGTATTCCGCATTCGACATATTAGCCAGAGCCTGTGGGTGATATTCATTTTTTACAGCCTGTGGTCGAAAAGTTTGACGAATCGCAAATGCGCCTAGGGCCACCAAAACAGCTATGGCCCCGGTCCAAAGTACAGGTTTGCGTTTTAACCGTATGGTAAATGAATCCTGAACCTTAATTTGGGAATCTGCTTTTTTTGCAACAATCAACCGATATCCTGATTTGCTGATGGTCTGAATGAATACAGGATTGCCCGGGTCATCTTCGAGTGCTTTCCTAAGGCTTGAAATGGCACGTGTGATCACGTTTTCGGTGATCACGACCTCTTTCCAGACCGTTTTTGCTAAATGATCCTTTGATACGACTTCTCCCTGATGTTCAACCAACGTCATAAGGACATTCATCACTTGCGGCTCAACCTTTTTATTGACCTGGCCTTTGGATATAACATTAATGGCCGGCTCTATTTTCCAGTCTTTCAGGTAAAATGATTTCTCAGTCATGTTTTCGATCAATTCATAGCGATGGTGGGCGGATTTGGCCTATTTGCCAAAGAATAATGATGAAACTTTTCTGAAGAAATGGTGAAGTCATATGTTATTCAGTGGATTCTTCCTCTTCCAACGCCCCATCGATGATTTTGAATTTCTCACTGCCCACTTTTTCTTTCAATACCCGCATGAGCCATTGTATTTTATCTGCCGGACCTGACACATCTTGTGACATGTCATCTTTGGTCTGGATCTTCATGCTGTAATTGTCTTTGCTTATTCCATTTTTAGTCTCTTTCTCTCTTTTGACTTCCACACCTGTCACGCTCGTGTAGTAATAATCTTTTCTTTGTCCATAGGCCGGGACTACTATAAACATGCTATCGAGGATGAAGGTCTTATCGATGAAAAAGAAGGAAATAAACAGCAGCAAGCCCCAGAAAAAACCAATCCAGCAAAAAATGTCCAGGAACCATCCGAAATCAGAAGCAAAAAAAGCCAAACTGATAACCATGAAAATGAGAGAAATCCCGAAATGGGTCCAATAAAACCTTTTTTCCCATTCGAAGACCATGATGGAGTCGCGGATCCCTTCTGATTTTACGCGGGTATTGTATTGCCCTTTCCAGGTGATGAGCAGGCAGATGAATGCGTAATCCACAAGTAGAAAAAGTGCATTACTGAAGACATACTCCTGAATAAATGTTCTCATATCAGTGGTTAGTAAGCATGGCGTTTACATGAATATATGAAAAATCCATTTATTGATACTGATCTAACGATTAAGGACCAATCAATCAGTTGGCGTTAAATCAGGCCCATTTGTCGAAAATGCTGATTCATTCGTCGAATCTGCTGATTCATGATAGGAAGTAACAAATACATTTGAATCGAAATAGTGAAGCCGTAATTTTAGTAAGCTTTACATAGTTCAACAGACTTAAAATGTCACCGCCCATGAATCTATCGTTTTGGCAAGAAGGTGAAAATCCTTCGGAATTCTACAGTCGCTTTGACGGTCACTTGCGAAGTGCTCAACAGGCCTACAGAGAAGAGTTGAAGAATGAGCCCTACGAATTACTGAACGAATACGGAGAACGCAAGCTGGTTGTGCCAGGTTTGCAGTCTGACGATCTGGACGATAACTGCAACATGTCCATGTTCGCTTCCCTTAAGAACGTGAAAGATGAACAGGGATTCAAAGTCACTGAATTGAAACGTTGGTGCGAAAACGAACTTACACCGCTTGCATGGCAACGTGCGCTAGTTAGAACTTTACCAGCCTTGCGTGAGCACGGTTATGACCTGGACGAATTGCAATTTCCGGAGGCCGAAATGAGAATTAATCAAACCTATTTTCAACTTATTTTGAACACGTTGAGTAAGTTGTACAGTTCCCAGGATTCCGCCGCCTGATCCACTTTCAAATCACAAAACAACGGAGAAATAAGTCAGCGCATACACATAAAGTTATTACACGGCTTTCCTATGTTATGGTAGTCACCCTTAAAAATGGATGACATCAGCGCTGAATAAGACCTCAATGGAGTGTTCGGTAGCCTTTTTCGACTTTATTCATTTTTCAAGACCTCTACAGGGTTGGTTCTTCCAAGTTTTAACATATTGGTAAAGGAGAATACGAATGCCAGGAGTACACTAAATACAACGGTGGTGACGAGCATTTGCCATGGAAAATGGATATGAAAAGAAAACTTATCTAGCCAATCAGCTCCTAAATACCATAAAATAGGAAGCGCAATCATGTTTCCGGTGATCACTAGCTTGCCAAAGTCTTTGAAGATCAGGAAGATCACACCGCCTATTGTTGCACCTAGTACTTTGCGTATGCCTACTTCTTTTTTACGTTTAGAAGCCACAAAATGAGTCAGGCCAAGCAGACCAAGGAAAGAGATAATAACAGCAATCGCTGAAAATGCATTGAATAGTTGGTTGAATGCTATTTCTGTTCCATGTCGATGTTCTAATAGTTCTGACATGAAATGATAACTAAAAGGAAGCTCAGGAAAAATGGACCTAAAGCCCTGTTCTATATCGGCTAAAAAAACTTCATGATCTAGTCTGTTGTGCCTGATGGATAAGTATTTTAGTTCATGATCGATTCGAAGAAATGCAGTAGGCTTTATGGTTTCTTTAAGCGATTCCTGAAAATAGTCCTGGATGACTCCAATTACTCTTAAGGTATCAACTCCTGCAAAAAAGATCTGCTCGTTTATAGCTGCTTCGGCATCATTGAAACCATATAATTTCAAGGCTTGTTCATTTAGAATAACCGAAAGGCTGTCACCTTCATCAAAGAAGTTTCTGCCTGCTAGGAAGTTAGTTTTGAGATAACTTAGGTGTTCTTCGTCAACCGTGATTTTGTAAATCATCAATCTTTCCTGGGGCTGATGGATCAAGACAGAGCTACCTCTCCAGCCAATCGTGCTGCCTACCAGATCTGACGAGGCTGATACTTGCACCACCCCCGCGATGTTTTCAATTTTTGATTGAAGAGTCCGCAGGGCATTTGCGTAAGTCAGAGTGTTCTCCGAATAATTGGGTACTTCCAATACCATGGTTTCGGAGACATCTACACCCAATGGCTGTTCATTCATAAACTTCAGCTGGTTGAAAATGATCAGGGTCGCACCAATCATAAATCCGGAGATCATGAATTGGAATACGACAAGCGCTTTTCTGAAAGTGGCGTTGGAGGAGAGGTTGGAATGGCCTTTAAGTGCCTGAAGCGTCTTGACCTTTGCAATTAGGATGGAAGGGTACAATCCCGAAACCAATATACTGAGCAGATAAAAGGGCAGCACCCACCATAACAGTTTAAGCATGAATGCTTGCTGAAGGTTGATCGCAATCCCTAAGTAGGTTTCAGAAAGGTTTTGAATGATCAGGAATCCTGCAAACCCGAACGCCATAGATATCAGATTGATCCATCCTGATTCTATCAGATAAAGTGTAATGAGGTTTCTATGCGAAGACCCAAGTGCCTTTCGAATTCCAACATCTTTTGCGCGTTCTGATGCTTGAGCGGAGTAGAGGTTAATATAATTGACCCAGGCAATGAGCAGAATGAAAACACCAATAATGAAAAGAAACTTAACCGATGCCGCATCTCCATTGGTCGTTATTTCCTGGTTGACCTTGGATTGAAGATGGATATCTGCCACAGGAAATAAGTCAAATGACAATTTGTCACTACCCATTCGTTCCCCACCATGTTTATCGATAAAAGCAGGAAATTGATTTTCAAGCGACTCTGGTAGGGTACCTTCAGACAATTGTACATATGTCACGAAATCGAACCAGCTCCAATTCTGATCTATTTCTTGCCCCCATGCATGTAACAAAGAGGAAAAAGACAGCAATATGTTCACTTCTACATGTGTGGGAAGTGGCTGATTAAAAACCCCTGTCACTTCATAGACCTGAGAGCCGTTGACCGCTGAACGGATGGTGATGTGCTCACCAATGCAATCCGTTGTTCCAAAGTGTTTGATGGCGATCTCTTTGGATATGGCAGCAGTATGCAAATGATCAAGTACCGACTTCCGATCTCCTGCTAATAAGGGAAATGAGAATAATTCGAATAGGCCTGTTTCGGCAAAAAATACTCTTTCATGTTCTATCGGATCTTGTTTGTCAACTTGTGCTACTACTCCGTGCCAGGATTCCATCACTCGGAATGAAGCTTCGATCTGCGAAAACTCATGGACTAATGCTGGACCAACTTTTGGGAAAGTAGCTGCCGCAACATAAGGGTCTTTTCCGTCTTGTTTTACGATATGATTCACCCGATAGAGCTGGTTGATATTCTCATGAAATTGATCATAAGCGTTTTCGTAATGGGCATAACTGACAATGAAGAGGAATGCTGCTATACCAACGGATAATCCAAAGATGTTTAACAAATAGATGCTCGGGTTCTTTTTGAAATTACGAAGACTGATAATGAGGGTCCTGGTTACGTTCATTATTAATGGGATTTGTGGATTAAAATGGCGGTTTCATCCATGTGATGGAACCATTCATTGGTTGGGTCTTGACTTGTTCGAATGTGTGTTTTTCTTGAAAAAGAAGGAGTTTCCTGATTTAACTGAACTGTCCATTCACTTTTCACATATTCGATGAGGCCTTCTTGAATAGGAAACATCGCGTCATATACAAAGGAATGGCCTTCCATTTCACCTTGCATCAAAACCTTGATAGGCCAGGTTGAACTTAACCATAGGCTTTCATATTTATCGTAGATCGGATTGTAATTGAAAAACACCTGGTCCAGTCCTCTTTTCTGTTGAGGTCTTTCCATCTTATACCTGCATGAAATGAATGTGCTATCGAGCGCCCACTCGCACGTTAAATTACCCTTGAGTTTCCTGGGTTCACTATTGGGACTGTAAGTCCTTTCCACGTTCCATTTACCCACCAGAAATGAAAGGTTCTCCTGTTGGGATTTTACCTGCTGGGATAAGAGTGAGAGAGGAATGAAAAGTAGTATGGACAAGGCAAGCTTCATCGATATAAATATTATGTTTTGCAATAGGGAAGGTGCTTCAGATTAGTGCAATCGCTATTCCTTATTAAGTTTTTAGCATCTCTGCGGGAGTTCTTTTTAAAGTGGATTGTGTCATCCAGAGAATAATCATGGCCACTAGCAGGATGCTTATGATGGTACTGAGGAGGTATACCTGAAAGGGCATACTGATTCTATAAGCAAATTGACCCAGCCAGGAATTCATCAGGATATAGGAAATGGGATAAGCGAGCCACGAGCTCATTGCAGCGAGGAGCAAGTACCTTTTACTCATCAGTAGCAATAGAGATGGAAATGAAGCACCAATAACTTTACGAATACCAATCTCCTTTTGCTTTGACTTCACTACGAAAAGTATAAGTCCGATGATGCCCAGACACGAAATGAAGACAATGAAAAGTCCTAAGGTTAGAATTAAACGGGCACTTACTTTTTCATTAGAAAGGTAAGCATCAAACTGATCTTCCAGGAACCTATAGTTAACAGCGGAATCCGGATAAAGCTTAGACCAGACCGCCTGAATGTCGGAAAGGAGCTCTTCATTTGCAGTGTTTACCTTGATGATTACCCGGCTTCTGCCCAAAGATGTTATGCAAATCACCAACGGTTCAATTTCATTTTGAAAAGAGTCAAAATGAAAATCTTTCACTACACCGATGATTTTGCCAGGTCGTTGTTCATTAGGGAATACCCTGGTTAAACTCCTGCCTATAGGGTTCATACCCCAGGTTTCGTTGTATTGAGAAAACAGATTCATCGCAGCTTGATTGATGACGTAGGCCATTGATGAATCCGTTCGGATATTGCCATCAAAGCCTCTTCCATGAACCAATTCCAGATCTAATGCATTCAGGATTTGCATGTCCGCATGAAAAATGGACAAAGTCAATTCTTCATGATGTGTAGGAATGGAAAATGACCCGGAATAGCTTCTGCCTAAACCTGGTAGATTATTAGATGCCGAGACGGATTCAATTGCCGGGATTTGCTGCAGGTGGCGTCGTAATCGCCTCAACTCAAAATCACTTTCACCTATTCCCCAGTGAGTTACAACAATTTTGTGATGCTTATTAAATCCTAAATCAATCTCTGAAATATGATTGATCTGCATGAAGACGATAATCGTACTTACAAAGAAGACTGCCGAGATGCAGATCTGAAATCCAACTAAATAGTACTTACTTCTTCCAGATTCCAGACGATATGAACTTCCTGAGTAAAGGACTTGTGCAGGCTTGATTCGGGAGAGTTTGATCGTCGGATAAATGGCAGTCAGGATACTTAAGAGTGAAATAATTAAGATTGAAAAGGACACATTTTCAAAATCCATCATTAGTCGTGTGTCAATTGGTTTTCCAACGAACTCGTTGAATTGCGTGGATAATCCAAAGATCAGTCCATAAGCCAAAGCGGCACTGATCGTAAGAACGATAGCTGCTTCCATGGTAAATTGAGTCAATAATCCTCTGGTGCTGTTACCCATGGTTTTCTTAATGCCTATTTCTTTTACTCTTTCCAGGGACAAGGCGATGGTTAAGTTGGTAAAGTTGATGAGTGCTAATATCAGCAAAATCAAGGCTGTAGTGATTAGGACGGTCAATAATGTATAACTTCCTCTTGGTGCAAAGTCATTGGTAAAATCAGACTTGAGATAGATGTCCTCCAGCCCTTGAATGAATGGAGAGAACCGATTTTGCTGGCTGACACTTATGTTTTCATTGATAATTTCACTTAGTTTTTTTGAGACAGCTTCGAAATTTGAACCTTCTTCGATCAATAGATAGTTTGAACAGAAGTGCGTATTCCAACTCAGAAATCGATTTGGGAGACCTAGTCTTTCTGACCGAATTCGATAAGATATTTTAGAAATTTCAAACGGTAGCAGATAGTCAAACTGAATGTGCGAATTAACGGGGCATTGAACAATCCCTTCAATAATATACTCCACAGGATTTCCCTCATCGTCGAAGGAACTCATCGTCTTGCCCAATACTTCTATTGTTCCGAAATATTTATGAGCCATCTTCTCTGTCAACACGATACCGTTGATGGAATGCAGAAAATTATCCTTGTTACCAGATATGACTGGAAAATCAAATACCTCAAAAAAGGATGGCTCGACACCAAGCCCATTGGGTTCATTGATCATGATCTGACCTTTCCTAAAACTGGGTGTAAACCTGAGAAAGGAAGTCGAATGCTTAACCTCAGGTACCTGGTTGAGTAAGGCCGGCATCCATCGGTAGGGTGTCGCGGCCAAATATTGATCAGTATCATTGAAATGACTAATGACACGACCAATGCGATTGGACTTTGAATGAAAATTGTCGAAGCTACTTTCTGATTGTGCGAAAGTCAAAACAAGCAGTAGAAACATCAATGCCACAGTCATGCTAAAAATGATAATTGCAGTAGTTGTCTTTGATTTTCGAAGTGTCCTAAGAGAGGTAAGCAGGTAGAGTTTAAACATAGCCGAAATTGTAAACCAGACACCCTAGTTACGTAACCTGGCCAGTTATGACTTCCGTATTAATTAATCTGTTAGGTTTATTAATTAAATGAGTCTTAACTCGCAAGATGGATCAGACGTCATTACTCCTCATTATTTCGTGTGCAGGCATTTTTCAATCCTTATTCCTGGCGGTCTATTTGTTTTCAGCTGAACGCATCCAAAAAGTAGAACGAATATTATTGGGATTGCTTTTGATAGCGATCACTATTCGTCTGTTCAAGTCCATAGGGTGGTTTTTTTATGACATGGAAGGTCAGTTGTTTTTGAATCTAGGTTTTGCTGCTCACGGATTCATTGGCCCTATATTATTGCTCTACTTCGCTGAAAAGTTGAATCGACTCAAGCAGATCAGTCATAAGGCTTTGATTATATTACCAGCTTTTTTCTTTTTAGTGGCTTCGCCTTTTCTTTCACTTGATGGTTTCTGGTATCGAGGGGGATACTTGGCGTTACTTTATTTCACCATTATTTATTTAGGGGTCGCAGCTGTATTTTTAAGGATCATATACAATGAACGAAAAATCTATTTTCCATGGTATCGTAATCTGTATGCTGGCGTATTCATCTTTTGTGTATCCTACTTTACCAATTATACACTAGGGCTCAATTCCTATATTACCGGACCAGTATTATATACCCCGATCATTTACTTCATTAGTTTCGTGCTTTTCCGAAACCGTGAAATTTTCACACCAATAGGAGATAAGAAGAAGTATAAGAACATCAATTTATCTAAAGAACAAGTTTCACAGCATCTGGATCGCATTCATAGCGTCATGGGAGAGCAGAAACCTTTTCTTCAGAGAGATTTTAATCTTGGCTCTTTATCGGAATTGACCGCTATTCCTAAACATCTCTTATCCAGGTATTTCAGTGAAAACCTGAGGCAAAGTTTTACGGACTATACCAATGCTTATCGCATTGAAAAAGCCAAAGAGCTTTTGCAAAGTCCATCATTTAAGCATCATAAAATAGCAGTGATTGCTTACGAGTGTGGGTTCAACTCGATTTCTTCCTTCAACGCAGCCTTTCGAAAGGTGACGTCTGTATCACCATCAGCGTATAAGACCCTTCAATCCCAGAAACCCACGGTTGTTTGATCAATCAGTATTTCGAAGTAGGGGTCAATTGCCATATAATGATGCCATCCTGGATAATCGGGTATTGATTCGCTGGACCAGCCGTTCCGGGGCCAATACTTTTACATTTTCTCCAAATCCCATTAGTTCCCGCTCCAGTTCAAAATTCAATTGAACCTGTAGAGAGATAACTACTCCTTTTTCGGTGGTCTTCAGCAATTGCTGACTATGGTGAATGGGTTTAGTCAATACATACGGAGCTGCTGAATGATCCGCTTCAATGATCACTTCTTCAGTTTGAATGCCATCAGATACTGTTACACCCACCACCGGACTGAAAAAATGCTCAAGCACCTCTGGATCAAAGGCTAAAACCTTTTCTTCACTGGAATCGAGAGATTGGATGCGATCAAGTGCAAGGAGCATGAAGTTCAGCTTTGCTTTTCTTTTACCCAATACAAACCATCGATTACGGTATTCTTTAAGTAAAGCCGGGTGAAATAAAAACGATTCCGGCTGTTTGGCTTTGAAAGATTGATAGGAGAGATGGATACATTGCTCATTCGAAATGGCCTGGAATATCGGATCGATGTATTCCAAACCTCTCAGATCTTCATTCTTCTCCAGGTCGATGATCGATCTGCCTTCATTAGACGAAGTATGAATTTTATTTTCCAGCTTCTGGACCATCCCACTCAACTCCGTAAAATGACTGAAGCCTTTGAATTGTCTGAGAATGTCCACCACTTCCGTTAATTTATTGAGGTCATGTGCTGTCAATGGGACGTTGGTGATAGAATATTCTGGATCCGAATAGGTATAGAACTTCTTGTCATTTACAATGATGGGAGCATGGTAACCTAGTTTGTCACTGCGCATGATCTGCAGATCCATCTGAATGGTACGCTTACTGACGCCTTTGTCAATGCCCTCATAATCATACAAAGCTTCGGAACAAGCATCAATAAGGTCTTCCAGTGTCCATTGACGAAACCGATTTCTAAGACAGTTATCAATCGTTTTGTATCGAATAAGGGCATTTCTGGTGGCAGGCATGAGAGTAATTAATAGGTGTTTAGAAAGATTTTCAAAAATATTAGTCAACTACAAAAGATACCCTTGAACTCCCTAAAGGGGTGGATTCCAATTTTCCCTTTAGGGTTGGGCGGTCCGCCGCAGCGGTAAATTCATAGTTTCTCGAAAATCTTTCTTTAATAATTGATTTCTAAGTTGCTAATGGATTAGGGCAATGATGCTTTGATAAATTTTTTTGTAAAAAAATCACTTTTTTTTCAACTACGCAAAAAGGCTGCGTAGTGTCCCTTCAACTTTGAATTATCAAACATTTGAAACACGAAAAAACTACTGTTATGAGATTCAATGTGAGTAATAAACAAAAAGAGAAAACTTATAACTACGAAGGTGCTGTTGCCTATTCGAAATCAGAAACGTTGGAACTGTATAGTGCGGTAGTAACTTCGAGTTTGTCTGGTGATCTGTACGAAAATGCCTGGGATAGATTGAACCGTATCATTTATCTGATTGATAAAGTTGATCCGGTATTTGCAGCAAAATTGGCCATTTATGCCAGAGAAGAGATGCATTTGAGGTCAATCCCATTGGTATTGGTTGCTGAGTTGTCCAGAATACATAGGGGTGATGAACTGGTGAAAAAAGCAACAGCAAGGGTGATCCAGCGTGCTGATGAGATCACAGAGTTGTTGGCTTATTATCAATTGGCGAATAGCAGATCTGGTGAAAAGAAGCTGAATAAACTTTCCAAGCAGCTTCAGAAAGGCATAGCGTCTGCTTTCAACAAGTTTGATGAATATCAATTCGCGAAATACAATAGAAAGACGGAGGTGACCCTAAGGGATGCTTTGTTTTTAACACATCCGAAAGCGGCTTCCGACGAACAACAATTGTTGTTTAATAAGATCGTCAATGATGAACTGGAAGTTCCTTATACCTGGGAGGTAGAACTGTCACAAGTGGGGCAAAGACCATTTACGAACCCAAAGAATAAGGCCTCTGCCATGACTGCTAAGTGGGAGGAGCTGATTGATAGTGGAAAGTTGGGCTATATGGCTACATTAAGGAATTTGAGGAATTTCCTTGAGGCCGGTGTTCAAAGGAGCTCGATCAAAAAAGTAGCTAAGCTATTGGGTGACCCTAAGCAAGTAAAAAGGTCTAAGCAATTGCCTTTCAGGTTTCTCTCGGCCTACAGAGAATTGGAGAAACTCAAGTTGAACCATGCTACATATTTGATGAACAGCCTGGAGAAGGCAGTGATGGCCAGTGCGGCAAACATCAAGGGGTTTGGGCTTGACCAGCGAGTGCTCTTGGCGGCGGATGTTTCCGGTTCGATGTACAGCCCGGTGAGCTACAATAGCAAAGTGAGATGCTTTGATATTGGATTGGTACTGAGCATGTTACTGGCTTCCAGATCTGTGAACGTGGTTACCGGGATATTTGGTAGTACCTGGAGCGAGAAGAATCTTTCGAAGAAAGACATCCTTTCCAATGTCAGAAAGCTGGAAAGACTGGCGGGTTCCGTTGGATACTCGACGAATGGTCATCGCGTCATAGACGCATTGATTGCCACGAAACGTGAGATGGATAAAGTCATGTTCTTTACTGATTTGCAGATGTGGGACAGCACTTATGGTGGTGAGTCATTGAGAGCATCATGGACGAAGTACAAGCGTTATGTTGCTCCGAAGGCCAAATTGTATTTGTTTGATTTGATGGGGCACGGTAATACACCATTGAGCCTGAAAGGAAATGATGTGTATTTGATCGCCGGATGGTCGGACAAGATATTTGAAGTGTTGGATGCCATTGAAAATGGAGCATCTGCTATTTCATGTATCAATCAGATTGAAATTTGAATAAGCCCCTGCCAGACGGGTGGGGGCATAAATTACGAAAGAGTGTCGTAGAACAGTGTTACTTCGATTATGGTTCGGGTGAATGCGAGTTCAAATCTCGTCGGGTCCACAATAGCATTGTAATACATGGGCCTGTAGCTTAAATGGATAAAGTACCTTAGGTCACTATTCGCTCATTACCTCTTTCAATGTTATAAGGAAGTGTCGTCGGAAAGTACTACTTCGATAATTGACAGAAACGCGTATTGGTTCGCCTTACGTATGGAAGCTTGATCTCAGCAATCTTTGATCAGGCGGATGAAAAACAGACTTTTCACTTATTACCTTCCTTTATCTTATTAAATCCATAGACAAAGGATGTCGTTGGAATAAGTTACTTCGTCACCAATGGGGATAGGGTCCCGAGTTTTCAGGAATGGGTGCAAATCCCAACATGACACGCCCCAACTTAGTCCGCTTGTTACTCCTTTTGATTTAAGAAAGGTTTGTGGTTCTGGTTTGCCTCCCAAACAAATAGGCCAAAATGGCCCCTGTAATGGAGAAAGCAGCCAGTACCATAAACAAGTGTTGGTGTCCGAGCTCTCCGGGAGAGCTGTCTAGGATGATCCCCATAAGCGGGCCCATGAATATATCGGGTGTATAACCAATGACCGATACCAATCCTGCTGCGCTTCCTGTGATTTCCAGAGGTAGTTTTGCTTCCTGAAACAACGCATAGTAAAGACCTCTCAAACCATAAACGCCTACACTTGTGGTAGATAGGGTCAAAATGATCATCAATCCCATACTCGGCGCTATTACACCCGAAGCGATCACAAGACTGCCTCCCATCATGATCAGAAAACAGCAAATGACCATTTTAGAATGCATGATTTTATCACCTAATAAACCTGCTGCAATGGCTGCGAAAGGCCTGATCCAAAAAGAGATTGTGGCAATGTGAGCTGCGTCCACATCATTGTACCCGAAAGCATCGCTGGCATATAAGGAAAAGTCGTCGGTGCATTTGTAGCCAACATAGCTACATAATAGAATAAAAGCTTGTAGCCATATCGTTCTACGTTTCATGGCTTGTTTAACACCCAATAGCGAAATTCCCTGACCGGAAGAATGAGTTACTTCATCCGGCAGGAACCACCAGATGATCAGGGCGCTTAAGGCAGTCAAACCTGAGAATAAGAGAATAATGTCACTTAGGGCAGCGGTTAATTGCGCTTCGGTGGCATAATCCGCATCGACGGGTAAGAAAGTTTGCAGCAAGAAAACGGAAGAGGAGGCGAGGGCGGCTGCGACAAATCCTCGTCCCGCATCGATCAATCCGAAGGACCGTCCCTGACTGTCATTCCCACCTAGCTCACTTTGGGCTTTCACATAAGCGGCCCAGAAAAGAAGTATGGTTGTTATTCCCCAAAACCCATACAATAATGTGAGCGTGAACAGATTAGGGATTTGAGACATGATCATGCCACCGGCTGCAGTGGCCATAATTGAGACCGGGAGTAGTTTTTTCGGAGAAAACCGGTCAGCGATAGGGCCTCCGGCAAAATAGGCACCAATAGCAACGATACCGTAAAGTGAAAATGCTGTTCCTAATTCAAGATTAGTGATATCAAATGCAGTAAGAAACGTAGGTCGAAATATCCTCGCTACTACAAAAGGGAGTAGAAAAATGAGCTCACCCACCAACATGAGCGCAGCCAGAGATAGGACCTTACGTAATGCCATAAGGTCGTAACTTAATGAAAATCCTTATCGTGGGAGTACCTAGAATGCTATTTAGTGGCTCATGACGCCAGAAAGAGCAGTGTTTCTTAAGATTATGAATAGTGTGTGGCGTGTGTTGTTTTGAAATGAGCAACCGTAATATCAGAGAATCTAAAAACGCTCACCTCCCGATGGGTATTGGGAGCGTTTCATGCCCTCAGTGGTAGAAAGTAATAACCGATTAACTTAATTACTGAAGGTCAATAGGTTAATCCCTTGGTCAGCCTCGCCGACGAAGCTGACTCACCAAAGTTTCCGTTAGATCAGTTATGCCACTTCCGACTGCACTACAACCGACTTGAATCGGTGGCCGTCCAGGTATTTAAGCTTGATCTGACTGTTTTCCTTGCTGACGCTGTAAGTCGCTTCAGATCTAGGCGTCGTGTTCGGATTAGGTACAAAATGGATCAGGCGTGGATTGGGTAAAGTTTCAACCTTCATTTGTTGATCCATACGATCAGTATTGAAAATCGCGACTTCATCGGATTCCTTGTCCCAAAAGAGATAAACGGTTTCCGATCCCAATTGCACCTTAAAATAGGTGTTGGGGTAAATGGCGCTTGCGGTATTCATTGCGGTGGTCATATTTGTCACATTAGTCTTTTGTTCAATCAACTCAACAACGATGCCAGCAAACACCCTAGTATGAGATTGTACAAAAAAGACTTTAGTAAAGATCGGAAGGTTGGATTAGGATGTCAATACCCAATATGGGGTATTTGCCTTAAAATTTATCCACATTTTAGCGGTGCATTGAAGGGTTTTCCACAATTTGAATCAATTACCATCGTCATGAAACATTCGACAAAGTCGGATCGTTTCATAGTCCATTTGTCCGTTGAGAGCTCGATGGATCACACTCAATTTTAACTGTTCGGCACTGTCAAAAAATTCAGGATCTCCCTGTTTGATCAATTGCGCGCTTACTTTGCTGACCTTCTTGAGTGTTGTATCATCCGGAGCATAAGGGCTCAAATCAAAATCAGGGTTGTCTTTGTGGATTCGTTGTAGATGACTGATGATTGTGCCCTGAGTGAGCTCTCGTTCATAAGCCACTTCTTCAAGCGTCTTTCCAGCAAGGAGCATTTCTTTGGTTTTTTCGAAGGTATTTTTCTTGGGACCAATGGCCTTTTTGCGATTGCGATGTTGATTTTTTTCAATGACATCAGGATCATTCGTTCCTTCACATCGGTCGATGAAATCCATGTTGGCAATCGCTAGCTGCTCTTTTTCAAAATCAAACAACCAATCTTCATTGTCTTCCGACAATTCGGCAAAACGAACATCAGCTTTGAAGGCCAGTCCATCTACAGTCAGGGCGACATTGTTCATACCCAATAAATGAAGTCCATGCCAGTTGCGCAAGCGGGAGAGGGCCACGTATCCTTGTCCTGGCTCAAAGGTTTTGGAGAGGTCAATTTCAGCTTCATCCAAGGTCATTCCCTGACTTTTGTGTACCGTAATGGCCCAGGCCAATCGAAGTGGGACTTGCTTATACGAAGCCAGCACGTTTTCTTTCTCGTCGGTGATGGTCCATTCTTCAGGCTTGGCAATGATCGTTCGACCATCATTGGTTTTTACGACCGGATATCCATCTTCATTATCAAACTTTTCGATTACGCCGATTGTGCCATTGAAATAGCCCCTTTCCGGGTTATTGCGCACAAACATGACCAGAGCATCTTTCTTAAGGGCTAGCTCAGGCGTGGCCAATACGCTTTGTCGAAGGCTTTCTACCAACGCGCCACGACCTTCGGTTTCTGCTTCGAAATTACTTTTAGGGTTAATGTTTTCTGCGAGCTTCTTGGCATTCATGGCATCTACATCGGCGTTGTGGGTGTACAACTTGATGCATTCCGTCTCATCGTTCTCGTTGATTTTTTCCTGAAGGGCATCAACAATATCCTGGTTGATGTCTTTGGCTCGGATACTGGTAAGGATGTCACTCAAAAGGCTTTCCTTTTGTCGAAACTGTTCGGTGAGGTAGCAGACCCGCAATTGACTTTCCACCCAGATTGGCGCCATAAAGGCAAACTTTTCGCGGTTCGTCATGGGTTCCCGACTGACGGGAGGTAACTGAAAAAAATCTCCCGATAAGATCACCTGCATGCCTCCGAATGGATCTGCATTATTTCGGAAGTACTTCAGGATGTCGCTGATCCCAGTGAGCACTTTTCCGGAGAGCATAGAGATTTCATCAATGATCAGGACTTTGGTCTCTCGCAACCTCTTGACCGTGGTTTTATTCTTTTTGATCCGGTCCAGGTCTTCTTTCTTGATCTGGTCCTTGATCCCAATACCACTCCACGAATGTATGGTCTGTCCTCCGATGTGCGTGGCGGCTATTCCAGTGGACGCAGTTACCGCTACGGCTACTTCTCTTACTCGTAAATATTCGATATATTCATTGATCAAATAGGTTTTACCGGTACCGGCTGAACCAGTCAGGTAAACATTTTGACCCATTTTTAAAATAGCAAGTGCGGTTTCCTGTTTCAATGTTCTGTTTAGTCAATTGATCGCTAAGTTATCTGGTTCAATGGAATTGGCATTCGATGATATAGTCGGCCTTTTCGATAAATTATCGGTAAAAGGGTTGTGAATTGATAATCAGATTATTCATAACTTTCATAATGTCAACAAGTTAATATTAGTTACTTGTATTTATTATTTAATCAATTTACATTTGATTATAAATCCTGAAAGTCATGCGCGCAATCTGGAAAGGACACATACAATTTTCTTTAGTTACAATCCCTATCAGGATTTATAACGCCATTGATACGGCCCAAAACATCCGATTCAATCTGTTGTCGAAAGAGACCAACAATCAGGTAAAATATGAGAAGCGCGATAAGATCACAGGTGACTTATTACGAAGTGAAGACATTGTGAAAGGCTACCAATATGAGCCTGGTCAATTCGTGATCATTGATGACGATGATTTCCAGAAGATCAAATTGAAAAGCACGAAGCTTATTGAAATAGAAGGATTTGTGGATGCCTCGGAAGTGCATCATACCTTATTTGACGCGCCTTATTTTGCTGGACCGGATGGAGAAGTGGCCGGAAAGACTTATTCCCTACTGTGCGAGACCTTGCTTGAAACCGGAAAAGTAGGCGTAGGCAAAGTCGTGTTACGGGATCGGGAAAGCGTTGTGCTGCTTACACCGCATGAATCGGGCATATTGTTATACAAGCTACGGTACCCAGATGAAGTTCGTCGCGTTATTGATGTACCTCAGATACCAAAAGAAACTGCCGCCGATGAAGATCAGTTGAAGCTGGCCAAGACCCTGGTGGATAGTATGTCCAAGAAATTCAAAGACATCAAACTGGAGGATAAATACAACAATGCACTACGCGATATGATCGATAGTAAGATCGAAGGAAAAGAAGTAGTGATTGCTCAGGAGGAAGAGCCTGAAGTTGTAGATATCATGACAGCCTTGAAGGCGAGTATTGAAGAAGCAAAAAAATCGAAGAAACCGATGGAAAAAGCTTCAGAAAGTCAAGAAGTAGAGGAAGATGCGAAAAAGGCAAGTTAAATTTGCTTCATGGCCAAAGTAATCAAGTTTCCTGTAAGTGCTCCTGAAAAGCTGGGATTGAAAAAAGCCCGGAAGAGGAAAAAGCCTGATCTGGAAGATCTTGGTCAATTGAATTTGTTCAATCAAATTGTAGCTGAGCCCCGGGTATTGAGATTAAATGACAAAGGCGGTTTTTTTGAGCAAGCCCTGGAACTAGATGAGCTTGGAGATGCATCTGCTGAGCAATTATACTTAAAAGCCATAGAAGCAGGCGAATCAGTGGCCAATGCGTATTGCAACCTTGGGATCCTCATGAATGCCAAGGAAGAACATTCGAAGGCGGTAGATTACCTGACACGATGCTTACAGGAAAACCCACGTCATTACGAGGCACATTATAACCTGGGTAATTTGTATTCCGAGTTAGGCAATTTCTCACTTTCGAAGATGCACTACGAAGTGTCTACCGAGATTGAGCCTACTTTTCCTAATGGATATTATAACCTTGGACTGGTACTGATCTCTATGCATGAATATGATCAGGCGTCCAAAGCCATTTTACGATACATCACTTTGTCTCCGGAATCGGATCACACGGTGGCACATGATCTTTTGAAAACTTTGAAAACACTAGGCGCATAGCCCTTTTATTATGAGCGAGGATTTGAAAACATCTACGGAAATTTTGAGAGAGCACTTTGAAGAATTGAAAAAATCAGTTCCTGAGGTTTATGCTCAGAATGCTACGCCTCCGGAAGAGACCAATGAGGATAAATTGTATACACTCATCCGCAAGACGTTGAATATCATAGAAGCGGTGTATTTCCAGAGCAAAGAGAATTTTACATTTACGCGGGCCGAGGAGTATGATAAAGTAATCAAAGAGCTACAAGAGTTAGGGTTCTCCTATGAAGCAAACAGGGAATTGCTGGAGAAGTCGGCAACTGCTGCCTTGATGCGTGCCAAGCTTCCTATGGAGAAAGCCACAGGTGCCAATCGAGACTCATCAAAGAAAGTGGGATAAACCGCATTATTCGCCAAATTATTTTGAAGGTCATCGTGAGATGGCCTTTTTCGTTTCCAAACTATGAAGAGAAAAGGCCCCAGTACAGATCGCATCATAGGTATCTCAGCCATGTTGATCAGTTTGATGACGCTGATCATATTTCTATATCAGACTCATTTGATCAAGGGTCAAAGCAGGTTATCGGTTCGTCCCAGGCTCACTTTCAATAAAAATGTTGTCAAGTCTATTACGAAGAATGAGACGGAAGGCGATCAAACCAAAATTGAGATCAGACTGTCGTTGCGGAATGACGGCCTTGGTCCAGCCATCATTGAATCGAGCCGTATTCTGGATCAAGGGTCTTCGTATGAGCTGATGACCTTTTTTGAGGAGGCTTATCCGCCATTGTTAGAATACGGATTTTTCACACAAATTACGGAGTTGACACAAGGAGAGGCCATTCGTGCTTCGGAATCCGTTGATCTGTTTACCTATCAGTATGATTTCAGGAACGAAGAAGCCATCAAGATGCTTCTGAATGCTGAAATTGTCTACGATTTCCCGTTTGAGTATGAAGTGATTTATTCGTCTATGTATGAAGAACAATGGCAGGTCAGATCCAATACCGAAGGTCATCCGGTTCCTGTCAATTGATCGACAAACTATTTCCGTCAACCTAAAGAGTTTGTCATACGTGGCCTTTCTGACAAATACGTTTAATCTTTTACCGTCTGTTGAATTTGTTGGATGTCTATTGCTGCCTCAAATCGGTTTTTATTACTTTGGCTCATTAAACCTGGCTTAATTAGACAACCCGCATCAGTTTGCCTATGCAACATGCTCAAAAACCTGCGAACGAACTAGAACGACTGGAGGCTCTGATTCAATATGACATCCTGGATTCAGATCCTGAAGATGAATATGATAATATCGCGAGTTTAGCTGCACACATTTGCCAGGTGCCAGTGGCTATCGTCAGTTTCATAGATCAAGACCGAAAATGGCACAAAGCCAAAGTAGGTATTGCTGCTACAGAAATGAAGCGTGATATCGCAGTTTGTTCGCATACCATTGTTGCAGATGAAGAAACAATGATCGTTGAGGATACTAGAAACGACGACAGGTTTGAAAATAGTCCAGTCAATCAAGGGAACTCACCTGTGGTGTTTTATGCCGGTGTAAAACTCAGGAGCAATGAAGGTTTTGTTCTAGGAACACTTTGTGTTGTAGATCATAAACCTAATAAGATCACAGAGGAACAGGAGCATATGCTTGCGAGACTGGGACAGCAAGTGATGCATTTATTGGAATATCGCCGTAATCTCAGATTACTGAGATCGATCAAGGATATCCAGAGAAAACAGTACAATGAGCTGGAAGAGTTTACACACACAGTGATACACGATATCAATTCTCCGATGGCCAATGTCGTGGGCTTAGCAGACCTTTTAGATAGTGATATTAAGTATTCTGATGAACTGGACAAAGATACGGTGGGGCAGTATGTGGGAATGATCAAAAAAGCGGGAATCAACATTCAGCTCTTTATGACCGAATTACTTGATTATTACCGTTCCGATTCATTGTCAAGTATCGAAGCTGAGGAGATCAATTTTAAAGAATGGATCAAAGAAGTTACTCAGATGTTGGATCCTCATGGTAAGCATCGCATTGAATTACCAGAAGGTGATCATGGGATTAGGGTGCGAAAAGTTGCCCTGAGGCATGTATTTACTAACCTTATCCAAAATGCCATTAAACACAACCCTGATCTAGGCCTAAACATCAAGATTTTCTTTGAAGAAAAGGAGAGTAAATATGCTTTTCACGTTTCAGATGATGGAAAGGGCATCAGGGGCGATACAAGCAAAATTTTCGAGCCACTCGTAACAATGAACGGATCAACATCAGGAACAGGATTAGGATTGGCCATCGTCAAAAAAATCGTAGAAAAGGAGGGAGGAACAATTGAATTGCTTGCCAATGAAAATGCAGGGGCGACATTCAATTTCACGATCAATAAAGGTTGATACACGCCATCATAGAACTTGCCACAAGCAACAGCGAATTGAACCCCACCAGACGTAATTCTTTCGGACCTTTATTGGCTTTTTGGATACTTGGATTGGTGTGGGGGACCAATTTTATATTCATGAAGTGGGCACTCGTTCACCTCACACCTTTTCAGATTGTCTTTTTCCGATTGTTTTTAGGTTTCATTCCAGTATTGCTCTACGCTCTTGTGACCCGTCAATTGGATCTTTCGCATTTGAAATACATTGGTCACTTTCTAGTGATGTCCAATTTGGCAGCAGCTGTTTATTACTATTTATTTGTCAAAGGAACAGGATTGCTTCCGTCAGGAATAGCAGGTGCCGTAAGCGGGGCCATTCCTTTATTTGCTTTTATCCTTTCCGTAATCTTTATTCCCGAAGAAAAGCTGACCCGCAGAAAAGCCACAGGAATTTTATTGGGACTGCTTGGTGTGTTGATAGTCGCCCGACCATTTGAAAGTCATCTTTCCTCTGAAACGGGGGAAGGTGTACTGTATTTGATCCTGGGTTCTTTGAGCATAGGCGCCTCATTTGTTTACGCCCGACGATTTATTACCCCATTAAATATTCCTTCAGGTGCATTGACTACCTATCAATTGGGTCTGGCTTCTTTATTGATGCTCTTTGTTACGGACTTTAGTGGTGTAGATCAGATCCTTACTGATCATTATGCATTGGTGGGATTGGTACTGGGCCTGGGTCTGTTAGGAACGGGGCTCGCGTTCATCCTATACTACTATGTCGTAGCTCAGCTGGGAGCGACAACTGCTTCTTCTGCCACCTACATACCACCAGTGGTAGCCTTAATCATAGGTGTGCTATTGCTGGATGAAACCATTACCGCATTAGATTGGCTGGCCACAGGATTCATCTTTGCAGGAGTTATATTGCTAAGGAAGAAAACTTAAGTTGGTGTATTGATGAACTATCCAGCGGTATCGATGATATCTTTCGGATCTAGGATGTCCTTTGAATATCCCGTTCGTGTGACAAAAATCATGGATTGACCAATCTGTGTGGTATTGACAATGGAATTAGGAGACATCCACTTGATCAATTTGATCAACCACATGAAGTAGTCATAAATAAACTGATAAAGTCTGGTTTTCGATTTGATCCCACGGAGTGGAATGATGCCTCCTGGTCGGAACATGAACGCTTGCTTAAAGCCTAGTTTCAATAAGTCATTCTCAGTCTTGCCTTTTACCCGCGCCCACATGGTTCGCCCTTGTTCCGAAGAATCTGTGCCCTGACCGGAAACATAGGTGCAAGTCATCTTTGGATTGAGTTCTAAAAGGGATGTAGCTAATGCCAACGTATAATCGTAGGTCAACTCGGTGTATTTCTCTTCAGATAGACCAGCAGCACTAACACCCATGCAGAGGTAACAGGCATCAATTCCTTTTAATCGATTACTGATTGTAGAATAGTCCTTGAAGTCTTTGTGGATCAGAGATTTTAGTTTGGGATCTGTGACGTCAAGTTCAGATCGACCGATGGTGATTACTTGTTCAATGTTCGAATCATCCAGGCATTCCAGTAAAACGCCTTTGCCCACCATTCCTGTGGCTCCGGTTATTAAGACTATCATGGAGCCTAATTTACTCCAGACTTTCCAAAACACGGCCAATCAGCCCATCGAGTGCGTTTCTATCAATCCATCTGGCTACAATGATCAGGTCATTTTCCCGATCCACATACACCATGTTGGTACCGGCTCCCAAATGAGCAAAAGCAGAAGCTGGTGCACTTGGGTATAATGCCTGGTCCGTATTCAGGAAGTAATTCATGAAGCCATACGTTTTTCTGGCTTTTGTAGGTGTAGTTGCATGTTTCATCCATTCTTTTGAAAGGATTTGATTACCGTTCCAATTGCCTTCATTGAGTGTCAGGTAACCCAGTCTGGCCTGATCATACGCATTGATGAACATACCGCCACCCCAGTGACCACCACCGCTGACGGCTTGAGAAACTACTCCATCTAAGATGATCCATGAGTTTTCATAACCATGCCATCTCCAGGTTTTGGAAGCATCTATTTTCTCCATTACTTCGGTTTTAAGCACTTCTGGCAGTGGTTTACGCCAAATGTTCATGATGGACAGTGCCAGGAGGTTTACGCGTACGTCGTTGTATTTATACACGCTACCCGGTTCATTTCTAGGGCGTGTGGTCCATTCTCTGGGCGTCTCACGATTAGGCCGATCGGCCCAGTCAGGTTTTCCCCATAACGTGCCTTCCCAATCACTGGTTTGCCGTAAAAGGTGATTCCAGGTGATCTTTTGATTGTGCTCGGTATCCCACAGGGACAACACGTGAGGAGTGCCCCAACCTTCGGATTTGTTCCTTGCCATGTTGTAAGGCTCATAAGGAATAACAGGGGCCATGTCCTTGTATACCAGGTCATCCAATTTGATCAACCCCTTGTCCCAGGCCAATCCAACCGTACTACTCAAGAACGTTTTGGTCACACTATGTGTCATGTCCACACTGGTAGGATCTCCCCATTGCGCGACGATATACCCGTCTTTGATGATCAATCCGGTAGCAGGTCCACGGGTCTTGAATGGACCTATGCCATAGCCGTAGGGTTCTTTACCGAAACTAAGGGTGTAGTGATTTTGCTCCTGATCTCTGGGTGCATTCGTTTCATTTTCAATCGCAAAATCGACTGCTTCCTGAAGTTTAGAACCATTCATGCCCACTGTATTTGGGGTTCTAGTTTCCCAGTCATTATAGGAAGGGAAATAACGCTTTTGAGCTTGTAACGGGGTAGTAAATCCGACAAGTAGGAATAATGCCAAACTGAGGAGTGGTGTTGTTCGCTTCAAGAAATGGTTGATCATGATACATCAATATTTGGGTAGTGAAGTTAATGGCAGTTCCTTGTAGACGAAGAAAGCTATTCTGTGAGCGGATTGTTGGATTGGCTGAAAAGCAACAAAGCCGACCTTTCGAAAAAGCATCGGCTTTGGAAATAATATTTTTTTAGTGCGACTACTTCGCGAATACGCCCTTGAAATGATCCTGATAGGCATAAGCCAAAAACAGGTTCCCCAAAAAGACCACAAATGCCACAGGGTTAATAGGAGTCAGTGTGAGGTGAAACAAGAAAATGTTTAATGTAATTGGGCCTAAAATAGCAATAGCCAAAGGCACGAACCGATTGCTGAGTAAAAATACTCCTGCCAATACTTCCAGTCCTTTTACTAAGGGAAAGAAGTAACTAGCCGCAGATAATCCTTTCATAAACGCCATGGCTTTTAACGGCAAATCAGGTTGTGGGATGAAATTCAGGAATCCATTGAGGCCAAAAATCAAAAAGACAGCTCCAAGCAGGTATCGCAGCACGGTAGCAGTAGTTTTCAAGGGTTTTGAGAGGGATGATGACATTGCACTCATGATCTAGAGGGTAAGGTTTAATAAAAGTATTCACATTAAATGTACATACATTAAATGAATTTTCAATTAAATGAGTTCATTGAATTTGTCGAAGTTTTACTTTTGCCCTTTTTTAGAAGGACATGACCAAAAAGATATCGCTGGTAATCCCAGTAATGAACGAGGAAGAAAGCATAAAGCCTTTACTCGAACACATCAGTAAATCACTTGAAGGTTGGGATTACGAAGTAGTACTGGTAGATGATGGGAGTACGGACCGTACCGTCGCAGAGATCAAGACTCATTCTGATAGCCATACAAGGGCAGTCATCCTGAATAAGAATTATGGCCAGACTACTGCGATGGCAGCCGGGATTGATGCCGCAGATGGCGACTATATCATCACGCTCGATGGCGACTTACAGAATGACCCTTCTGATATTCCCGAGATGATCGCCAAACTGGAAAAGGAAGATTTGGACGTTGTAGCTGGAATTCGGGCCAATCGCCAGGACGGCATGTTTTTGCGAAAGATTCCAAGTCAATTGGCTAATGCGATGATCCGTAAGCTGACCGGAGTTTACCTCCATGACTATGGCTGTACCTTGAAAGTATTTCGTAAGGACATTGCTAAAAACCTGGGGCTCTATGGAGAATTGCATCGATTTATTCCTGTACTGGCAAAGCTTCAGGGCGCGCGTTTGGATGAAATGCCAGTTAAGCATCATGCCCGTCAATATGGAAAATCGAAATATGGTTTGGGTCGTACTTTCAAAGTAATGAGTGACCTAATGCTCATGGTCTTTTTTCAAAAGTATTTTCAGCGACCGATTCACTTATTCGGTACGGTGGGGTTGTTAACTTTTGGTGCTGGAGTGATCATCAACATATATCTTTTGATCATTAAAATCCTTGGCCACGAGATTGGAGGCCGGCCTTTGCTGATCCTTGGTATTACGCTGGTCCTGGGTGGCATTCAATTGATCACGATTGGTATTGTAGCAGAGTTAATTGTCAGAACCTACTACGAGTCACAGGACAAGAAGACGTTCCGGGTAAAGGATACCTTCCAGGGTGAGTGATCGAATAAAAAAGCAATTAAAAACACTGATAAAGATTGTGGTTTCTGTCGGAGCCATGGTCATCGTATTCAGGGCCATTGATTGGGAACAGACGAAGCAAATTCTGATCTCTGCACACCCTGGGTTTCTTTTGATTGCCGTAATACTTTTTGTCTTGTCGAAAGTAAGTAGCGCCTTAAGGTTGAACGTCTATTTCCGAAACATAGCACTAGAGCTTAGTGAATGGGAAAACATGAAACTGGCCTGGCTGGGTATGTTCTATAACTTGTTTCTTCCCGGGGGTATTGGTGGTGACGGCTACAAAGTGTATTTATTGCATAAGCGTAGTGGGATCAGCGCCAAGCTATTGGCTGCCGGGGCCCTTGTAGATCGCCTGAGTGGTATGGTAGCCCTTTGCGCCCTGGCTTGCATTGGTTTTTTCTTTCTGCAGTTGTCACAGGTCCCAGCGTGGTTGAACATATTGACCTTGCTTGCCGGGCTGCTCGCTTTTCCCGTTTTTTATGGGCTGAAACGCATTGTTTTTAAGAGTTTCACAAACCAATTCTTGATCACTTCCATCTATTCACTATTTACCCAGGGACAACAGGTGATTTGTGCTTATTTTATCCTGTTGTCACTTGATGTATCCGCCCAATACCTGGAATATCAGGTACTTTTTTTAGTGTCTTCTGTAGTGGCAGTTTTACCCTTTACGATAGGAGGAGTCGGAGCCAGGGAACTGACGTTTATACTGGGACATGAATTTCTTTTGATCGATAAAAACACGGCTGTTGCCTTTAGTCTCCTGTTCTTTTTGATCACACTTTTTGTGTCTGTGTTTGGGGCTTTGGTTCCATCTGAGAAAAACAAAGAATAAGTGTAAGCCAGACCCAATTAGATTTCCTAGCTTCGGATAAAATTTTGGAACATGAAAACAACAATTTTATCCTTTCTACTGGCTTTATCCACTCCTTTTGTGTTGCAGGCGCAAGACGATGAGTACAAGCAGCTTTTAAGTCGTTACTTCGAAGTATCAGGCTCCAAAGAAACCTTTGAAGTTGCGATCAAGCAAACCATACAGACCATGCGGACACAGACCATGGATTTGGACGATGAAGCGTGGGATGAACTTGAAAAGGAATTCTTGAATACTTCCATTGAAGATTTGGTTGAGATCCTGGTTCCAGTGTATTCCAAACATCTTTCAGCTGACGATCTCTTGGGCGTCATAGCTTTTTATGAATCACCGGTTGGTCAAAAACTGGCAGAAAAAACGCCACTCATTACACAAGAATCCATGCAGAGTGCAGGGCAGTGGGGCATGCAATTGGGGCAGAAAGTGATGGAAAAAATAGAAGAAAAGAAGAAAAATTAGCCTTTGTAAGCCTTGTCCTATTCCATTGAAAAATTGTTGGCAGACCACTTCGATCTTCACGATTGTGAGATCAAAGGTTTGGTAGGTTACGCCAATTCCAATTACCTGATCAAATCCAGGGGGGAACGTTTTGTCTTCAAGACTTATCGGTACGATGAGGAGGAGCTGGCGATCATCGGAGCTGAGAATGAATTATTGCTGTTTTTACAACGGAAAGCAGACAAGCCCGATCAATTTCCCATGCCTGTATCTTCCAAGCAGGGGGAATACCTCATCGATGTTACACTTGATGGAGTACGAGTCATAGGCCGAATGCTTTCTTTCCTGTCAGGGGATTTTTCTGGTGACCATACGATGCGTCAGGAATCCGCTGAAAGTCTCGGTACTTTCTTAGCCGAAATGGACTTGTTGTTGAAAGATTTTGATCATCCGCTATACAAGGGTAGGGCCTGGGAATGGGATATTCAGCACCTGGGATTGATCAAGAAATACGTTAATGATATTCCTGACCAACATCAACGGAGTATTGTTAGATATTTCATTCATCAGTTTGAAGTGGAAGTAGCGGAACACTTACCTCAATTACGCAAGCAAGTGATTCACAACGATGCTAACGAGATGAACCTGCTACAGCATGAACAGGACATTACAGGGATCATTGATTTTGGAGATGCGACTTGCTCACCATTGATCAATGAATTGGCAGTCGCACTGACTTACGCTTGCTACGACAAAGAGGACCCATTACACTGGTTGGTAACTATTTCCAAGTCCTATCACCGGAAAATTCAGCTAAAACCGCTGGAAGTTGACCTGCTTTACTACCTGATTGCGGCACGCTTATGCCTCAGTGTTTGTAATTCGGCACATGCCCGAAAAGTAGACCCGGACAACACGTATGCGACGGTTAGTGAAGATAATGCCTGGTCTATGTTGCATAAGTGGCTGGAAACAGGTCCAACAAAGGTTTCCCGTTTGCTTAGAGAATCGCTTGGATTGCAATTGCCTGTCTTGTCAGAGATTTCAGAAAAGCTAGCACATAGGAATCAACATCTGAGTGAAACCCTTTCTGTAAGCTATTCGACGCCAATCTGGATGGAGCGCGCTGCCTTCCAATATATGTATGACAGTTATGGAAATGCCATATTGGATGCGTATAACAACATTCCCCATGTTGGTCATTGCCATCCGCATGTGGTAGAGCGGGCCTCTGCTCAGATGGCTAGGCTCAATACCAATACACGCTACCTCTACGATCAATTGACGGCATATGCGGAGCAGCTACTAGCCAAGTTTCCTAAGCCATTAAACAAGGTCTTTTTTGTCAACTCAGGAAGTGCTGCCACGGACCTGGCACTGCGTTTGGTCAGGAAGCATACGGGTAGCGATTCTATCATGGTGTTGGAGCATGGCTATCATGGAAATACCCAATTGGGCATTGATGTGAGTGATTACAAGTTCAGCCATGCCAGGGGACAGGGCCAACAACCTTATATTCACAAGACGGCTCTTCCGGATACGTATCGGGGTAAGTACGGGGGAGAAGATGCAGGCATGAAATATGCCACTGATGCCGTGGCCGAAATCCGATCGGCCACTGAAAAGATTGTTGCGTTCATCGCTGAACCCATTGTCGGATGTGGGGGACAGGTACCCTTAGCAGAAGGCTATTTGAAACCAGTCTATGCAGCCATTCGAGCACAAGGTGGGCTTTGCATCAGTGACGAAGTACAGACTGGTTTTGGTCGGGTTGGGGATCAGTTTTGGGGCTTTGAACAGCAAGGTGTCGTTCCTGATCTCGTCATCCTCGGCAAGCCCATGGGAAATGGCCATCCGATCGGTGCAGTGGTCACTACGGATGAAGTTGCGGCTTCTTTTGAACAGGGAGTAGAGTTTTTTAGCTCCTTTGGTGGTAATCCGGTTTCTTGTGTCATAGGGCAGGCTGTGCTTGATGTCATTGAAAATGAAGGCTTGCAACATCATGCAAGAACTGTAGGAGACTACTATCAGCAGCAGTTACGGGAACTGAGTAAGACACACCCGTGCATCGGAGATGTTCGCGGTTCCGGATTATTCATTGGAATTGATATCGTGAAACCAGGAACCACAGGAACAGATAGAGCACTTGCATCGCACATCAAGAATTTCTTAAGAAGTAATCATATCCTCATCAGTACGGATGGCCCTGATGATAGTGTCCTGAAAACCAAGCCTCCGATGTGCTTTAACCGAGCAAATGTGGATCAGGTGGTGGACCACATTGATCAGGCAATTAAGGTGTTCAGTGCTAAATAAATATGCAGGTGATAACACTTGCATTGACCTGGATGATTGATGTTGACCCCCGATGAAGCCCCAGTTAAGGTCACTCCAAGGGGAGTCTTTGCTAAAAATGTTATGTTGATTACCGATTTTCAAAGATTCCATTCCTGGAATGACTTCTGTAAATTAAAGCTTCAACCTTAACTTAAGAGCATTGGAAGCCCCCGAAGGAGTTATCTCCGTGGGCTTTAGTAGTGTGGATTCTCTTGATTCCAAATACTAAGCCGTCACTGGAGCTTCCTTCCTTACATAATGCTTTGGTAAGTGCTTCTTCAGGTCTTTCACAAATTGCTTATAATCCACCGTGATGGTGTGTCGAGCTGATTTTACTTGCTTGATGTGTGGGTGGGTTACTTCTCGTCGGCATAATTCAGCAATATTGGATGGCCGCTTCCATTTTCCTGCGATCTCTCTGGCTGCAATTTTGCTTTGCAATTCCGATCCTGGCCAAATGCATCCCAATGGTTGGAACATGCCGATGAAATAAAGGTTTTGATGCTTTTCGTGCATCATTTTCAGGTACAAAGGAACATCTCCTTCACTATAATCGATGAAGTCGTGATCGAAAAACGGATGCGTCAATACGAAGCCGGTACAAGCAATAACTGTATCAAATTCTTCTGAACTCCCATCTTTGAAGTGTACGGTCTGCCCGTCGAAACGATCTATGTCTACTTTAGGAAAGACTTTCCCATGTCGGAGTTTGTACAAGAGTTCGTCATTTACGGTAGGGTGGGTTTTACCAACTCTTTGTGTAGGTTTCTGTAAACCATACAGTTCATTGGATCCCTGAATGATCCCAACGGTCATTTCCGAAAGTAAGTATTTGAGTTTCCTCGGAAGAAAGTTCAAGCCACCTGCAATCACATCGCTGGGCTTGCCAAAAAGGAACTTGGGAATGATCCGATAGCCCCGGCGCATGCTTATCGTTGTTTTGGCCGTCACACGGCTGGTTTCAACTGCTACATCACAAGCTGAATTGCCACCACCAATCACTAAAACGCGCTTATCAGTAAAGGGAGCAGCTTTTTTGAATTGATGTGAATGCAACAACTCACCAGTAAATTCTCCCGGATATTCTGGGTACCGAGGTTTCCAATGATGTCCGTTGCAAACGACCAGGTCTGAAAAGATCGTCTTACTTGTTTCTCCTTCTTTCTGTGTGGTAACTTCCCAGGTGCCATTTTCTAATAGCTTACAATGTTCAACCAAGGTATTGAACTGGATTGCTCGATACAGATCAAAATGTTTGGCGTAAGCCTGGAAATATCTTCTGAGCTGGTCATGAGATGGGTAGTCCGGGATGCCGGCTTCAAAATCGTCGAAAGTGAAGTCTTCGTATTGTGAAAGCGTTTTTGAGCTAATGATATGAGTGGTTTCAAAGACACTGCTATGGCTTTCCTGTTCGCTAAAGATCCAGTTGCCACCTACTTCAGGATTATAATCATAGCATACTACATCTAACCCTTCATCCAACAAATTCTTTACGGCAGTAATCCCTGAAGGACCTGCACCAATCACGCATACTTTCTTCATACTCAAATAAGCTTCACTACCAAACTTAGTCAATATGTGATAATCGGTACCCTCCGGAATGATGACTGCTTTTAATTGATAGGCCTTGTCTGAAATAAAGGTAATTCCATCTCCTCTGATAGGTAGATGGCCTGAAAGCCTATTTCCGCCCTGTGGTGTTGGTGGTTTGGATTAAATGCCATTCCGGTGATCACATAATGTGGTCCCAATGCACAATCAGGATGGGTGCATACCTGTTCGTTATAGATATGACTATCGGAAATCCAGGTTAAATGTAGGTCCTGATGCATCAATCCTACATGTGGGTTCCCTTTAGCTAATGCACCATTTTCATCATAGTGATAAACAAAACCTAACACGATGATTTGATTCTTCTTTTGTACTACATAATTCCAGCCAAACCCATCACCGGTAAAACATGACTGAAAACCCAAGAGTTTGGTCCGTTTCGTGAAAGTTATATCCACAGTTCGAACCGGTAACCAAAAGTGATGTACTGGTTTTTCTTCCCAGTAACCATGCCATTGTCCAGTAAACCGTCTTAATATATGGAAAGCCTCGATGGTATTTGTACGAAAGGGTGTTTCTTGATTGATGGGATGACTAAACTGATGATGAGGTAGCCTTTTGAATTTTCTCAGCACGAAACTGTAGCTCCGTTTCGATTGTCCCAGCCTTTCATGAAATACTAAAGATTCCTTAAGGCCATGCCAGAAAAGTAGTTCAAAATTTTCCTTAGAAGGACTGTAATCCCGAAACACGATCGCAAAATCAGCTAATTGTTCATAGTCCTCGGATAGTAAGAATTCCGTTTTCAAATGCCGTGCATCTATAAGGAATGGGCCAGCTTTGGAGGGCAGCCATATGAGTAACCCAAGCATAATGGTGTTCATTTGGCAGCGGTTTTTGATTGCGAATGCACGGGTAGGTTCCAGGAGATGTAAACGATGGACGCCAAAGTAATCGTCTTGATCGCTATGAAGAACAAATCATCCATGTCCGCTGAAGAAATTGTACTTAGAAATCCGAGCGCGGTGATTGTAGCAGCAATCAGATTCACCCATTTATTGAACTGCGCAGGTAAAATTTTGGAAAGCAATACCATGCTGATGGGGATTTCCAGGATTACTCCAAATAGGAGTACTTGGGTTTCAGGTATCTCTTGGCTGATCATCTCCTGAAATGCGACCGGATTCAGGAATTGGTGTAAGTCCCTAAAAACGATGTTGAATAGTACGAAGATCCACAATGTGGAAAGGAGTGAAGGGGTACTGACAAATTGTTTCATGACCTTTTTAGTGGCAAAATTTGCCGCGCCATGAGCCAATGTCATTCACTTAAGTTAATAACCGCCTCAGATGATTTTGATGGATTTGTTTTTAAATCGGAGGTTGCGTGGCTTGATCGAAAAGACGTTTCCGAATCCGGCTCAATGATTGGGGCTGCATGCCAAGGTAGCTGGCAATTTGGTGATGAGGTACTCGGTGGAATAGGAAAGGTTTGGTATTCATCAGATGTGAGTAGCGCTCTTCTGGAGAAGAATGGACAAATCGAGTCATTTCTGCCCTCGAGGTTTCTAGTTTTTCCTTCGATACCTGCTGGATCAATACATCTAGTCTCGGAACCAGTCTTCTGATATGGTCTTCCATGCTTTCACTACCAATCATCAATGTGCAAGGTTCAATGCATTCCAGAGAGTAGTCAGAGACTTGATTTTTACCACCACCAATGTATACTGCGGTTCCATCGCCTTCCGTGAAAAAATTGGTGGTCTTTTCTTCGCCATGACGATTGGTGAACTCTCTGATACAGCCAGACAATACCAGATAGCACCTTGAGGTTTTTTGTCCTTGAGAGATCAGAACGGTTCCTTTTTCAAAATCTTCCACATGGACTTCTTCAACGATTAAGTCTTTTTCAGCTTGTGACAGCATTTCAATCTGGTTAATAATGACTCTTAATTTATCCTTGCCTTCCATGTACCAGATGGGTTATGATGTAGCTCCATGAATTAAAAATAATGTATTATCCTATGGTTGACGTTTTAATTAAAGTTCAATGCTCTAATTGCTTCATCGGCAACAAAAAAACCTCGACAATCATTTGCCGAGGTTCATTGGTATTTTTGTCACGTTGACGTTTAGATCTTCAAGTCTTCCGGGGTAAATCCATTGTTGAATTTGACTTGTGAAGAAATTTGTGTCAAAAATGGTTCTGCACTGGGTTTACCGTCCGCACCTGGTTGGAATGCCCATCTTTTAGTAGGCAGTAGTAAACCATTGATTGCTTCATATTCCACTTTCATTTTCAATACAGGCTGATTGACACCCATTGCCGGAAGTGAAAAGAAGAAGTGATCAACGAGCATGGTTTCCGGGTTTAAGTAGAGTACATAGGCGTCATTTTGCAGCTTTCCTGTTGTTTCACTTTCGTAAGCGACGCTGATTTTATGATAGTTCACACCATCCACTTCTTCCGAGCCCATGTATTTATGGATGGTTCCGGGGTTGAGCATTTTGTAAAACATCGCAAACCAGAAGTAGTTAGCTCTTCGAAGAAAATCCGTTCCACCGAGTACTTGTGGGTCATCCATGGCACTACCGTCCATAACGCATGCAGGTTTGTTGTCCACCAAAGATTGAATAACCACTCCGCCTTTACCAGGCATCACATTGATGTCGTGTTGGGTGTATTTGGCCCAGGAGTGCTCACCTTCGAAAATGTATCGTTCGGTGGATACATCTTTTTTGCCATCAGCGTAGACGTAGTTGTATAGGAACTCCACATCTTTCTGAGACCACAGCTTGTCCCAGCCACCGACTTTGGCCTCCATTTGCTGTAGTAATTCTTTTGGGTCCGGTGTTTGTGCCAGCGAGGTGAGTGTGATCAAAAAGGCAGAGGCCAGTAGACCAATTCTTGTAAATGTTTTCATGATTGAAGAAAAAGGTTTGATTAGTTGCAGTAAGAATGAAACTATTCAAGTTACAGTTCCCTTTTTCCCTTCCAAAAATGTCAGCTGGAATACACCATGAAAGAATTGCCTGTCACTCTTGATAAAGAGGACAGGCATAGTATGAAGAAGATAGTAGTCAGACGCGATGCTTCAGTGTGATCCAGATGATCAGTGAAATGACATAGATAATCAATCCGTATAGAGTTACGATCATAGATACTCTGAGGCCGGCAGCAAGTATGCCTGGAGCGATCTGTCCTGCTTCTTCAATGAACTTCAGCGCATCGAAAAGTCCGATCAATTGACCTAGTACTCCTGTAACTACGGCCAGCAGACCGAAGGATTTGATCAGGTCCAGTTTGTCTTTGGTTTTTTCTTCAGCAGTCAGGTATCTAACGGTAGAAATGATGACACCAATCAGTATCAGGGAAAGGATGCCCATGAATAGCGGGCCGCCCATTACAAATAAATTAATCATTATTGAAATTACATTTTTAGTTTCACACTGCAAACCAACGGCTAGTTGAATTTTAAGGCAATGTCGTATCCGGTGGTAAGCATGTCGTTCATCGCAAAAGGGCTTATTTCTTTAAAATTTGGAGCATTTTCGAGGCGTGGAAAATCAAAATAGAGCAATATTCTGGATCATAGCATTTGTCATACTAGTGGCCTTTTTTGCGACCTCAATGGGTTGGTCCCTCTCATTTTATTTTGTGTCAGTCCTTTTACCGGTCATGGCTGTGGGCAGTTTTACCTTTCATAGCCAGATTGTTCCTCGCTATTTGTTGACCGGTCGCAAAAGACAATTTGTGATGTACACCATTTACCTGACCGTGATCGTGATCTGGCTGGAAATTTGGGTGATCATAGGAGCATTGGTGCTTTTGGCCAATTATTCTTATTCCGGATTGGGTGAATACGCAGGAGATGTCAGGTTGTTGGTCGTGCTGCAGGTCTTACTGGTTTTCGGAGATGGGTTTTTGCTATCATGGGCAAGTCTGAAGAGAAGGGATCAAGAAATTCAGGAACTGAGGGAAGCCAATAAGAAGCAAGAGCTGAAAACAATAGAGGTGATCGTCAACCGGCAGACAGTGCCTATTCCTATTGAACAGATACTATACATCGAAAGCTTTAGCGATTACGTGAAGATCCATGTGGAAGATCGGCAGTTAGTGGTAAGAGAAAAGATCAGCAAACTTGAAGAACGCTTGCCGGAAAACTTCATGCGAGTTCACCGATCATTCCTGATCAACCGCAATGCCATTACCGCTTTCAACCGATCAGGGATCAATATTGGTCATGTGGAAATTCCTGTGGGCAGAAAATATGCGCAGGATACACGACGACTGCTATCGAGTGGTCCTGCACAGGAATCTTCTAGTGCCTGATGCTATGCACAGGGTTTTTACCGGCAGCCTGATAAGTTTTCAAAGAAACGGTTAGCAAAGAAATAAGAATGGCTAAAATGAGTCCGATAGCGAATTGCCCCCAATGATCAGATAAATGAATCCGGTGTGCAAAAGCATTTAGCCAATCGTTGATGAAATACCAGACGCCAGGAATAGCCACCAGACCACCGATGCACACCATACGAACAAAGTCTGCTGAGATAAGCCGGATGATCTGGGAAGGAGTAGCTCCAAGTACCTTGCGAATACCCAATTCTTTTTGTCGTAATCGTGCCGCATAGGCCGCTAATCCGAAGATGCCCAGACAGGCCAAAAAGATGGAAATCATAGAAAAGACGGTAAAGACCCGTGCTTGTTTCTGTTCATCCAGATATAAAGTCTCCAATTGATCATCCAGAAACTGATAGGTCATGGGAAAACCTGGTGATAAATCTCTGTAGATTTCATCAATGAACATTAAGCTATTGTTCAGGGTTGTAGCATTCACCTTGATGGCCATTTTTCTGGAATAGGGGTTAAGCATAATGGCCAGTGGCTCGATCTCATCTTTGAGCGTGCTGAAATGATAATCTTCTATCACACCAATGACTTTAAGATCAGTGATGCCCCAGGTAGGCATATCGGCGCTTCTACCGATAATAGCTTCGGCTGACAGCCCGATTTCGTCCAATGCTTTTTGATTGATGAGCATGACCCTTGCAGTATCGGAATCCACGTTCCGATCAAAACCACGCCCTTCCAGGACATTTAAACCAAACAGGTCAATGAAATCCTGATCAGTAAAAAGCGTTCGCATGCGATTGCTTTCATTAATGCCTTCAATTAAAAATCCTGACGTGTCATGAAATCCTCCTGGTTCGCCAGATAAGTGACTTACCGATTGAATGTTGGCATTGGATAAGAGCCGTTCTTTAAAAGTCTGGCGGTTGCTTCGAATCTCTCGATTATCAATGTTTACCAGGATTACCGCCTCCCGGTCAAATCCCAGGTCTTTGTTATTGAGATAATGCTGCTGAGCGCTGATGAGTAACGTAGCCACAATCAGGAAGATGGAGATGGCAAATTGTGAAGTGACAAGCACTTTCCGGATGGCCGACTTACCTGATGATATTTTCCCGCCCCGCATGGCGACAACTGGGGAGATAGCGGATAAATGTGAAGACGGATATAAACCCGCTACCAACAGAATAATGACAACCATCATGGTCAACAGTAGCCAAAAGGAGGAAGAGGTCCATTGCAATTCAAATTCCAGACCAAAATAAGCGTTGAATGCCGGGTTTAGCGCTTCTGCAATTCCAACCGAAAACAGTGTTGCGATCATCAGAACCATCAAAGATTCTCCCAGGAATTGGGCTGTCAGGCGTTTTCGTGAAACGCCTAATACTTTTCTTACCCCGACTTCTTTCACTCTTAAGAAAGATTGAGCGATACTCAAATTGACATAATTGAAGCAGGCAATGAACAAGATGGCGATGCCTACCACCATCAGGATCATGACGGTTTGAAAATTCCCGTGTCTTGCCCAGTCGTAACGGGTGGAATTATTGAAATAGATGTCTTCTAAAGGCTCTAATGCAAGGCTCATGCGCGTTCCGGATCGTTCAAAGTCCTCCCCAAAGTACTTTTCCATGAACCCACTCAATTGTCCCTCTATCTGATCCGCCATCGCCGGTGTGGGAATTTGTACATAGGTCATCAAGCCATTGTTCCACCAATCATCAAACCAACTGTAGCGGTCATAGAATGAGATCGTTAACACCATATCGAACGCCAGATGAGAATTAGAAGGGGGCTCGGCTAATACGCCGGTAACCTGAAATGGAAATTCATTATCCAATTCAAGGATTTCTCCCAGCGGATCGTCCTCTCCAAAGTATTTGTTTGCCATTTCGGAGCTGATCACGACGGAATTGGCGTTTTTTAGCACGGTTTCCGGATCACCAACAAGCAATGGAAAGGAGAAGAATTCAAAGAACTGGGGATCGGCGAAGACTAGTTGTTGTTCATTGAACTTTTTGTCTCCATAGGAAACAAGGGCGTTCTCCGGTTGCACACGCATGGTATTGGCAACTGCATTGGGGAAATCATTTTGAAGGGCAGCCGCATACGGACCGGAAGTAACGCCAATGTTATAAGGCGTTCCATTAAGGTCAGACACGCGAATGGCTCGATAAATCTGCTCTTTTTTGACATGGAAATCGTCGTTGGTTAATTCGTCCCAGAGGTAGAAATAGAGAAAGAAGGCACAAACGAGCCCCAGCGTAAATCCAAAGATATTGATCGCTGTGGTTACCCGGTGCTTCGCCAGATTTCGTAAAGTGAGTAGGGGATCGAAAAGAAACATAGGTTTTGAGTTTTTGAGTGAAAGACCTTTTAATGTAGAGGGACGGAGATAACAAATAACCTGATGCCAATACGACAGCCATTGCCATTTACCCTGATTTTCTGCATAGAATTGAAAGAGGTTACCTTCCAGTTCTTCTGCGATTTCGGGCTTGCAGAGTCGATGTATAAGCCAAATGGAGATTCTGGGTGGTATGTGATTGGGCTTTTTCAAGAATAGAATTCCAGATAAAATTTTGGAACCTGACCCCAAAGCCGGTTGCGCAATTGCTTGACTTCATTCAAAGCAGCCTGACCTTTGGCAGTGATCTCATAGACACGTTTGCGACGACCACCGCGATCTTTGGTAGCGCCTTTCATATCGGACGATAAGAATTCCTTTTGCTCCAGTCGTGTGAGGGTGGAGTGTAAGGCACCCATCGACAAAGAGCGATTGACCTGTTCATGGATTTCGTCCCTTATCCGCAACACGTAAGCTTCTTCTTGTAAGATCATAACGACCAATAGCAGTAGTTCTTCAAATTCTCCCAGGTTGGTACCTCTCATTTGTTTCTATTTTGCATGATAAGTGTTACGTAAAGATAAATGATTTGTTTAGGTAAAATAGAAACAAATCAAAAATCTGCACTGAGGTCCGTATTTAAGCAGTTGCCAATGTGTTTAGTGATCAGTTTTGCTTTTGGTACGGTTTGTGACCAATTGTTGAAATACTTTAGCAAATCAATGAATACCTGCTTACGAACAACTATTGTATTTCTGATGTCAATGCTCTTAGGTCAATTGAGCTCGGCGCAGTTATTGCGATCCGAGCACGAATACCTATGGCAGGGCAGAGGTGAACTCAAAACCATCCATTGGTTAGAAGCATTTGATGTGATCAGAAATGAAATACCTCCGCGGGATACGGCGTATTTTCAGTGCCTGATCCATTTGAATAATGGCAATCAAATACCTGCAAGAAAAGCGATCAAACACCATGCACAGGTTCCAAATCATCGATATCCCTATGAAACCAAAATTTTGCTCGGGCTGGCGAACTCCTCTGTTTACTACACGGCTTATGGACATTTTGTGGATGCGATTAAAATGAATCCAAAAAGAGTGGATGGTTATCTAGAGAAAGTGAAGGTGTTTTCTGATCAGAAGGATTATTTGTCCGGTATAGATCACGCCAATGAGGCCATTCGATTGTTTCCTGAGTTTAATGAGCTATATGTATATCGAGGAAACCTGTACATCAACGAAGGATTGCGTAAACGGGCATTCAAGGATTTTAAACACGTGATCGATTCCGAAAAGCCATTATCGGATTTCTATATGGCTCAGGCACATAGGGGATTGGCCTGGTCTTATTTAGGAAGAAATGATGTTGTTCAGGCTGAAATACATCTGATGGAAAGCAAAATCATGGAAGCTTATCACCCGTTATCACAAGGGATTTTGGTAGAAATAAATTATTTGAAAGGAGATGCCACAGGGGCTATCGAGGCTTACGAAAGTATCATCGGAACGGAGGATAGAGAAAATTACTACCTGATGATGGGACTTGCTCATGAGGAATTGAACCAAAATGAAGAGGCTTGTGGTTTCTATAAAGCATGCTGTCGTCGAGAAATAGCTTTGGCATGTGTAAGAAGTTGAATGAGTTGAACTGTGAGGAATGATGAGTTGCCGTTCATGAAAGGTAAACGACCAAATGATACATTTCGGAACCTCAATTCATCATCCTTACGTAAATTAGAGTATGTTCCGATCTGTGACATGTGCGATTTTGTTGGTTTTCACTTTTTGCGTCCACGCACAACAGATGGAACGCACCATCAAAAGCATCTATTTTGGTGGAGGTAGTTACTACGTGGATGAGTTGCAATTGGAGGAGTTGTACCAATTCATGGATTCCATCGAAAACATTTTTCAATACCATATTACCATCCACAGTCACACAGATAACATCGGTGGCGCTGCTTATAATGAATGGCTTTCAGAACAAAGGAGTAAATCCGTAATTGAAAAACTGATCAATCGGGCTATTCCTGAAGAATTGATCCAAAGAAAAGACTTTGGTCAGTTCAATCCGGTTTATGACAACAATACCTGGCTCGGGAGGCTAAAAAACCGGAGGGTAGACATCATCTTCTGGCCGATGGTGATGTGAGTTTTGTTCCACTTAAGCGTCATTCCTGACATGCCCGGCCGGGACTTGATCAGGAATCTCAATTTTCATTTCTGCTAGCTAAATTTGAGATTCCTTGGTCAGGCACCCTGCCTGCGCAGGAATGACGGACAAAAACCTTATCGACGCTTAAGTGTAAATAGTGGAGATGCATCACTTCCACTTAATATTACACCCTATACTAGGCACCTGCTGCGCTTCCTGCACTTCGTCTTTAAGAAGATGATCCATCGCCAGTCGAAGGTCTTTTCCTGTTACAGGCTGGTTATTTCCAGGCCTTGAATCATCCAGTTGGCCCCTGTAGACTAACTGCTTATTGGCATCAAACAAATAGAAATCAGGAGTACAGGCTGCGTCGAAAGATTTAGCTACTTCCTGCGACTCATCGTACAAATAAGGGAAAGGATAACCCAGGTTCTGGCCATAAATCGTCATTTTTTCCGGACTGTCTTCCGGGTGGGTAGAAACATTATTGCTGCTAATCGCCACCATATTTATACCCTGACAGATGTAGTCCTGTCCAAGTTTTACCAACTCGTCATTGATGTGTTTGACATATGGGCAATGATTGCATATGAACATGACCAACAAGCCTTTCTGGAGGTTCAAATCGCCCAATGCGAGTGATTTTCCATCATTTAATGTATCAGGTAAGCTGAATTGTGGTGCCTCAGTGCCCAGTGCCAGCATGTTAGAAGGAGTCAGTGCCATGATCTTTTCTTTTTATTGAACAACAAAATTAAAAGCCCTCATTTAAATGGCGATTCTTAATTTCTGATCGAAAACCGGAAACGGTTGTGGAAAAAGTTCCTGACAGAAATGTGAGGTCGTTCATCAAATCATATTGCCAGTGATCAAATTCATATTAATTTTGCAGCTTCGTTAAATGAAAGAGGGAAAAAAGCAATCTTAATGGATCTATTTGAAAAGTTATTGCAGGACAAAGGGCCTTTGGGAAGACATGCGTTTATCGACGACAATTTTTACATGTTTCCTAAATTGGAGGGACAGATCTCTCCACGGATGACCTTCAAAGGAAAAACCGTATTGACCTGGAGTCTGAACAATTACCTGGGGCTTGCCAACCATCCGGAGATTCGGAAGGTGGATGCACAAGCGGCTGAGGAATGGGGCCTTGGCTATCCAATGGGTGCTCGGATGATGACCGGCAACTCAAATTACCATGAGCAGTTGGAAAAGGAATTGGCTGCTTTTGTTCAGAAACCAGCAGGTATGCTGTTGAACTATGGGTATCAGGGTATCATGTCTGTGATCGATGCATTAGTGGATCGAAAGGATGTGATTGTGTATGATGCTGAGTCACATGCCTGTATCATTGATGGACTGAGAATGCACATGGGTAAGCGTTTCGTTTTCCCACATAATGATATCGAAAACCTGGAGAAGCAACTTCAGCGAGCTGAAAGACTGGCCAATGAAAATGGTGGCGGTATTTTGGTGATTACCGAAGGTGTATTCGGAATGTCAGGAAACATGGGTAACCTGAAGGATATCGTGAAACTGAAGGAAAAATTCAACTTCCGATTATTAGTTGATGATGCACATGGTTTTGGTACCATGGGCCCTACAGGTGCAGGTGCAGGTGAGGAGCAAGGCTGCCAGGATGGTATTGACCTCTATTTCTCTACTTTCGCGAAATCAATGGCGAGCATCGGCGCATTCGTAGCAGGTGATGAAGATATCATTGATTACCTGACTTACAATACGCGATCTCAGATCTTTGCCAAATCATTGCCAATGCCATTGGTGATCGGGAACCTGAAGCGTTTGGATATGTTGCGTTCCAAACCTGAGTTGAAAGAAAACTTGTGGACCATTGTGAATGCGATCCAGAATGGATTCCGAGACAGAGGCTTCAATATCGGTACGACTCAATCGCCAGTGACACCAGTATTCCTGAACGGAGAGACTTACGAGGCGGCGAATGTGATTCGTGATCTTAGAACAAACTACAATTTATTCTGTTCGATGATCGTGTACCCGGTAGTGCCAAAAGGTATCATCATGTTGCGAATTATTCCAACCGCGATGCATACACTGGACGATGTGCAGCAGACACTTCAGGCATTCGAATCCATGAAGGAGAAACTGGATGGTGGAGTTTACGCCAAAGCGGGTGTTGACGGGGCAAATTTATCGGTAACTCCCGTTTAAAATCGCCGTTTTTGACTTGTATATGAAGATTTTGGCCTATATTGCCTAATCGTATAATTATCAGTAACCTTAATCGATTTTAGTATGAACAGATTTGAACAGTTGAAAGACATGGTAATGGGCATGGAAGATGACTTCAGCAAGTTCTATGATAAGAAGAACCAAGCTGCCGGGACTCGTGTGAGAAAAGGCATGCAAGACATGAAGAACCTTGCTCAAGAAATCCGTGTTGAAGTTCAAAACATGAAAAACGGGTAATTCTTTACACGTTAATATTTCAAGAGATTAGGGGGGTTGTCATTACAACGCCCCTTTTTTTGTGCTATTTTCTAAACAACTAGCCAGCGCGTCATGGAATTAAGGCAAGAGTTTCGGAGATATGCTACAGACGAAGCTCAAAAAAGCATCGCAGGCAAGTTCGGTATATATTGGGACGATCAAATGCAGGACTGGGATTTGGTCATGGCTGATCCCTCATGGATTCCACAATTGCTGAATGCGTACCTGAAAGATAATTTTACTGATGATGAAAAATTCGCAATAATGGAGTTGATGATCGCTTCCTTTGACGATCTGGTTGCATCAGAATTGTTGGACGCCAATGAACACTGGCATAGCTGTGAATCCATCTTAAGAACGGAATGTTGGCTACATATTTCCTCCATTCATTATTGGTCCTTCCCGCTCAAGCAAGATGTGGATGAAGCCTTCCCAATCTCAAAATACATCCGACCTATTTGGACCGAAGTAAAACACCACTTCATTTAAGGTAGATTACTCTCCCTTGTTGAGCGATTCAAGCTCAGCCCTATACTTTCTGCTCAATTCTTCTGATCCTTCAGTCAATGGAAGTCGCACTGTTTTTCCCATCAGGCCAAGTGTGTTTAGCCCCGTTTTGATAGAGGTAGGATTGCCTTCACTTCCAGTCAATTCCATGGCCGTGAGTAACTGATGGTGAATTTTTCGGGCTTGTGTATAGTCTCCGGAGTTTGCCAACCTGACCATGGTAGAAAACTCCTTCGGAAGAAAATTAGCAATCACGGAGATCACCCCTTCGGCGCCTAAAGACATGGCAGGCAATACCAGAGAATCTTCACCAGAAAGCAAGGAAAAGTCATCGGGCTTTGCTTTCGCAATGGTGGCTATCTGATTCATGTCTGCGGTAGCATCCTTCAATCCTACTATGTTTTCGTGATCAGCGAGTTGCAAGGAAGTGGCTGCATCAATATTAGAGCCGGTACGGCCTGGTACATTATATAATACGATGGGTAACTTACTTTGCTTCGCAATGGCCTGATAGTGGTAAAGTAATCCTTCCTGGGAGGGTTTGTTGTAATAGGGACTGACGGAGAGGATAGCCGTTAGCTCTTTGGTGTCTACCTCCGGAAGTTTTTGTAAAATTTCTGTCGTGTTGTTCCCGCCGAGCCCTAGAACGATGGGTACCCTTCGTTTGGTGTAGCTGATGGCATGATTCAGGACAGTCATTTTCTCTTCCCATGTAAGTACAGGAGATTCGGCCGTTGTACCCATGACGACCAGGTACTCCACCTGACCATCGAGCACGTAATCGATCAGTTTTTCAAGGCCTGTCAGGTCAATTGTTCTATCTTGATGCAAGGGTGTGACTAATGCGACACCCGTCCCGTTTAGCTCTTGCATTAGGCTATTTTTCTTAAATATGCGAGTAATTCCGAATGGTGACTTTTATCTTTTGGTTTGATCATCAGGTTCAAAAAACTGCCCGAATCATCACCCGATAAGTAACCAGCGCGCAAAGGTGCATTACTCTTGGAAATTACAAACCTTGTTAAGGTTGAATGTGTTCCTGACAGGACCAAAAGCAGATCAAATTTGGTCTTAAAGAAGTCCTGAAGTCGTTCAGCGGATATTTTTCCTGTCAGCGTAACGTCCTTTGCCGTAAGGTGCGGATGTGGATAGGACGCATCCTTAGCGGGGTTATCGACCATCATCAACGTGTGGACTTGCTTCCCGTCGGCGATCAATCCTTGTGTCAATTCTACCAGCGCTTCATTGTCTTGCTCTTCGGTAAAAACAATGGCAGTTTTCCGTGAACGGTTATAAGAAGGCTTTACTTCCCTGACGGTGACGGGTTTTTTCGAAAGATAGTCGAGGATCTTTTTCTTGATCATGGCTTATGAGTTGATCAGATTTAAAAATTCCTGCTCCGAGAGCATTTTGATGCCAAGCTTTTCGGCTTTGTCTTTTTTCGCAGGTCCCATGTTATCTCCAGCCACCAGATAGTCAGTCTTGTTTGACAGACTTGAAGCTACTTTACCGCCATTTTCGAGGATCAAGGATTTCAATTCGTCCCGGCTCACACTTTCGAAAATTCCTGAGACCACAATACTAAGTCCTGAGAGAGAAGTTCCGGTGGCTTCTTGTTTGGCCTCCTGATAAAACTGAAGGCCTGAGTCCTGTAGTCTTTGAACCAGTGCGCGGTTCTTTTCTATAGAAAAATATTCTACGACACTTTCAGCGATTCGCTCGCCGATTTCATGGACTTCCACGATTGTTTCAAAGGAAGCTTCAGCCAGACTTTCAATGCGTTGGAAATGGTCTGCTAATTTTTCCGCTACCGTCTTTCCTACGAATCGGATACCCAGGGCGAACAATACCGTCTTAAATGGGACTTCCTTCGACTTTTCGATGGATTCGAGGATGTTGAGAGCAGTTTTTTCTTTGACCGATCGCTTCTTGATTTCCCCCGTTTGCTTGTCTTCATCCTCAAAGACAAGTCCATTCAATTGCTCAAACGTAAGTGAGTATAAACCAGAGAAGTCTTCAATTAATCCTTTTTGTAGAAACCCCTTGATTGTTCTTGGTCCCAGGGTCTCAATGGCCATCGCATTTCTGGAGATGAAGTGTTCAATGCGACCCAAAACTTGTGGTGGGCATGTTTCATCATTCGGACAATAATGTACGGCCTCATTTTCATGTCGGACGAGTTCCGTTCCACATTCCGGGCAATGGGTGATGTAGGTGATTTTTGGTGCGTCCGGCTTTCGGGCAGGAAGATTGACTCCAGTTACTTTTGGGATGATCTCACCACCTTTTTCCACAAAGACGGTATCGCCTTCATGCAGACCTAGTCGCTCAATTTCGTTGGCATTGTGGAGTGAGGCCCGCTTTACAGTAGTGCCAGCAAGTAGGACCGGTGATAGTTCTGCTACCGGAGTAATGGCCCCAGTTCGGCCTACCTGATACGTGATGTCCAGTAATTCAGTCGCAGCATTTTCCGCTTTGTACTTATAAGAGATCGCCCATCTTGGGTTTTTTGCCGTGAATCCAAGTTCGTCCTGTTGATCGATTCGGTTCACTTTGATCACAATTCCATCCGTTTCAAGTGGTAATTCCAATCGTTTCATTTCCCACTCTTCGATGTAGGTGATCACCTCAGCGATGTTCTTGCATTTGCGATAGGTAGGAGATACATTGAATCCCCATTGCTCCATCGACTTAAGGGCCTCTTCGTGGCTTTCTACGCCCTGATTTTTACCATAAAGCGCATAAAGGTGGCAGTCCAGTTTACGAACTGCCACGACTGAAGAATCCTGCATTTTCATGGTTCCTGAAGCCGTATTTCGTGGGTTAGCCAATTGTGCTTCACCTTGGGCTTCTCGTTGTTCGTTGAGGGCTTTGAATACTGGGAGTGGCATGAACACTTCTCCACGTACTTCAAAGTTCTCCGGATAAGGCGTTTTGGTATTAAGCTTCAGGGGCAGCGTGCGAATGGTTTTTGCATTTGGAGTAATGTTATCGCCTTTTACGCCATCACCACGTGTTACAGCCTGCTTCAACACACCTTGTTCATAGGTGAAGCTCATAGCCAGTCCATCAAACTTCAATTCACACAGGTATTCATAGTCATCTGTGCCCAGCCCTTTGGCCACTCGCTTGTCAAAGTCTTCCAGCTCTTCTTTCGAATATGTATTGCCGAGGGAGAGCATTCGATACTTATGATGTATGGTCTCAAATTCCTTGGTTATAGTGCCTCCGACGCGTGAAGAAGGGGAGTCTTCTCGTTTCAGGTCCGGATGTTCCTTTTCCAGCGCTTCCAGTTCCTTCAGTTTCATATCGAACTCATAGTCCGAGATCTCCGTCCGGTTCTCCTGGTAGTAGATATGCGAATGATAATTCAGCTCATCCGTTAATTGATCGATCTGCTGTTTTACGGTTAGGTCAGGCATACAAGTGAGATCAGTAAAGCGTTTCGCTTCAAAACTTTTACGATTCCAAAACACCAAAATTAAACGAGTCTTTGAAAGCGCAGGATTCAAATGTTAGATATGTGGATAAAGTTTTCGGCAAAGAGTCGATCAAATCCTAATTTTGAGCCCCGAATGAGTTTGGAGTTTAAAAAACATATTGAAGATCATCCGGTACTGAACCTGATCCGTAAAGTATTGGCTGAACATGGCCTGGAAGCCTACGTGATTGGAGGCTATGTGCGGGACCTCATCCTGGAGCGCCCTTCCAAAGACATTGATGTCGTATGTGTTGGGAGTGGTATCGATTTAGCGCAGAAGGTAAAAGCGCATTTTGGAGAAGGGGCTTCTCTGGCAGTCTACAAGAACTTTGGAACTGCTGCCATCAAAACGGAAGACTGGGAAATCGAATTTGTAGGGGCCAGAAAAGAATCTTATCGTGCGGACTCCAGAAAGCCCATAGTAGAAAATGGCACGTTACAGGACGATCAGAACCGAAGGGATTTCACCATCAATGCGCTGGCCATCAGTTTGAATGAAAAAGACGCAGGCCAATTGATCGATCCCTTCAATGGGATGCAAGACCTGGAGAGTAAGATCATCAGAACACCATTGAGCCCCGCAGAAACCTTTTCTGATGACCCATTGCGCATCATGCGCGCAATCCGGTTTGCATCACAGCTCAACTTTGATATCGAAGCAGATACGTTTCAGGGTATCCAGGAGGTGAAAGATCGATTGTCCATCGTTTCTCAGGAGCGAATCACGGATGAATTGAACAAAATCATATTGAGCCCGGTACCTTCCTACGGTTTCAAATTGCTATTTTCTACGGATATTTTGTCTGGTTTTTTCCCGGAAATGGCCAAGTTACAAGGTGTAAAGACCCGTGATGGGAAAGGACACAAAGACAATTTTTACCACACCTTGCAGGTATTGGACAACATCAGTGAAATGACCGATGACCTGTGGTTAAGATGGGCGGCCATTCTGCATGATATCGCCAAGCCCGCAACTCAACGATTTCACAAAAAGGCGGGTTGGACCTTCCATGGGCATGAAGATATGGGTGCCAAATGGGTGCCTCGCATCTTTAAACGAATGAAATTGCCACTCAACCAGAAGATGAACTATGTGCAAAAGCTCGTGAAATTGCACTTGAGACCTATTGCCCTGGTGAGTGAAAAAGTGACGGATTCTGCAGTTAGGCGTTTGTTATATGAAGCCGGAGATGACGTAGAAGACCTAATGAAACTGTGTAAAGCGGATGTGACTTCCAAAAATCATGATCGTGTACGAAGATACCTCGCCAATTTCAAGAAGGTGGAAGAGAAGATGGTTGAGGTAGAAGAGAAAGATAAAGTTCGGAACTTTAAGTTGCCAGTATCTGGAGAAATGATCATGGATACCTTTGGTATTGGGCCATCCAGAATAGTAGGTGACATCAAGAATCAGATCAAAGAAGCTATACTGGAAGGGGAGATCCCTAATCAGGAAGCTCCGGCAAAGGAACTGATGGTCAGGTTGGGCCAGGAAAAAGGTTTAACTGCCAGGTGATTTTTGTGAATTTTTAACGTATTGCCACGTGCTCTTTTACAATTCGGCTAAGTTCAAATGAAGCAAGCATGCTATTTTTGGCGCTTGATTTCCAATAGGATAGATTAATGGTCCTGGTGTTCAAGCCAGGTGGTAGAACAAACATAGAAACATGAAGAAAGTATTACTAATAGCGTTGGGTTGTGTTACGGCTTTGATGGTTTTAGCACAGGAGCAGGAACAGCAGAGTGTTCCAGTAGACAGCCTTCCTTTTGATGTGCAGAAGCAAGCGTTCATTTACTCCACAGCAGCACGCTACAGTGACCCGATGATCAGCCGAATGGCTCTGTACAATTTATTGGCCTACAATCCGGCGAATACTGCTATCATGGATTCATTGGCACTTTCTTACATTGATTATCAGCAATACGCTTCAGCTGTTCTGGTTGCTCAAGATGCATTGAGGATCAATCCTAAGGACATGCTAGCGACCGAAATTGCTGCTGTTGCTTTTGAAAACCTTGGCCTAGCGGATAGATCGGTTACTTATTACGAGACGCTTAATTTGAATGAGCCAAACATCAATACGCTTTACAAGATCACCTTCCTTCAATTTCAGCTCAAGCGGTTTGCTGAGGCCCGTACCAATTGTGATATTTTGATCGGCGATGCAGAAGTAGGCAAGGCTACTTTGTTTTTCCAGAAAAATCAAAACGAGAACCAGGAAGTACCCATGGTCGCTGGTATCTATCGTCTAAAAGCGATGGTAGAAGAAGAAGCCGGCAATGTGGACCAGGCCCGTGCCAACTACAATAAGGCGCTGGAAATCGCACCGGATTTCGTATTGCCTAAACTGCAGTTAGAGAAATTAAACTAAAGCACTTTCCGTGTTTTTCTCAGCAACTTGTTTCAGTTGGTCCAACCAGCTAAGCAGGTTGCTGTGTACTTTTCGGTGACCCATAAACAAAAACAACAAAAAGCCTTTATAGCATTCTTCAACAGAAACAACTGTCTGATTAGCATCCGTAGGATCCAATGACCAGGCATAAATAGATTTTATCCAGCCGGAATAACCGATCCAGGACAATGACGAAGGTTTGTCATCCTTCATAAAAGTGGATTGGAACTTTCTCCCGTCATAACGCCAGGAGAACTGCTTACCATCTTCATTAAGATCAACTCCCGATATGTTTTTGTTCCATTCCGGCCATTTGGTGACGTCATGTATGAAGGACCAAACTTCATTAATCGGAGCGTTAATCACAATGGATTGTCGATCGGTCAGATCTGCATTCTCATCGATCCGACCTTCAGCAGCATACTTTTTAAATCTATTCATGGCTAAGCGTGGTGTTGAAGTAAACTTATGAATTTCTGATGAATTATAAGGTAAAAGAATGGGTGCTGTAATGCGCTATTTATTGGGGTTATTGGCTAATGTTGAGAGGACCACTTGAAAATTCTACGGAACGAAGGAGTTCTTTGGAATTTTCACCACATTGGAAGCAATTTCGTTTAGTTAAGGCTCGTCACTGCGAGCATGCGATCGGACCACCGAAGCAGCAGTCTATTTCATATTTGCGTTATAAAAGTATATTTGAGATTTCCGCTTCGGTGTTGACCGACCAGACGGTCCGATTCATTTTTTGCAATGACGATATTCTTCTCTTAACTAAACGATATTAAGCTTGAATTTAAGCTAACCTACTATGCGTATTTATTTAATTCAATTTTTTATGCTTGGTCTAATACTTTCAAGTTGTAAATCATCCATACCTGAAGGACCCGAAATCTGCACGGAAGTGAACTTACTCTATCTATCCAAAGCTTCTGGTAATTTTGATATCTACAAAAATGACCTGAAAGGCCAGGAGACACAACTGACCACTAACCCGAGCTGGGACTGGGCGCCAAGATGGGTAACTGCTTCACAATCTTTGATTTACAATGCATATGAGAATGATACCTTCAAGATCCAAATGATGGAGCTAGATGGGAAATTCATAAGCACTTTAAATGAATTTGATGACTACAACGTGTCTTCGGACGGCCAATGGGTAATTGCTCAGGTTAAAGTAGGGGATTTCTCCAGGTTGGTGATCACAGATTCGTTTGGAAGTGATTCCGTTGCAATTACAGGAGCAGATAGTTACAATGGTCGTGCAGTATGGTCACCGGACGCCAGTCAACTCATTTATATTTCGGACCGAGATGGTAACAATGAAGTGTATCACTACGATAGGAATTCAGCGCTTACTACCCGATTGACGGAAAACGAAACCGTTGAAAAATACCTTACCTGGGCGCCTGATAACAAAAGAATAGCTTATACAACTGAATATTACGAAGAAGGGAAACCCGATCGTAATGATGTCTTTGTCCTGGACTTGTCGACTAAGGAGGTCATCCAGATCACTGATAATCCTTATGAAGACAGTGAAATTGCCTGGTCTCCTCTGGGTGATAAAATTGCTTTTCACTCTAAAAGAGATAGTATTGATCATATTTTTCTCATGAATTCAGATGGAACAGGCGTTGAACAAGTCACGACCGCCCAGACCTATCATGGCGAACCCGCATGGGCGTATTGGGAGGTCGATTGTGAAAAGAAATAAGTCAAAATCATCGGGAGAATACTTGTGAGAATAAGTAAGTACTTCCTGTTTCCTTAGATAAAGGCATCGTAATTACTTTTCTCTACAATGGTTTGAAGTGTCCTTGATTTTTTGTTACTTGTAAATAAGAAGGTGAATTTTTATAAACACCTGCAGTTTACAACCATACCTAGACATGAGTAGCAAAAAGTCACTGAGCCGATATCAGCAAGTGAAGCTGATTTTAGGAAAAGCGCAAGGAGATGGCGAATGTCCTGATTACGATGGATACGGACAATTTTGGAATCGGCCATATCAGGAGTTTATCAACATGAAACTCTATGGCGTCAGGATGATTGTCCTGTCAGACGGCAATAATAAGGAGAGTACATCTTCAACAACAAGCAGTCATTCATGTTGCCATGATGAAACCCCTGAACAAGAAACCAGTGGAGGTTGCTGCGGCAGTTCCTCTGTTACCTCAGCTAATTACGGTGATAGTGCTGCCTCCGGACTGATCAAAGGATTAAAAGGACAGTTTCCGTTTGATGGTACGCAATTCCCTAAACTTATGTGGAACAGTACCGAGGTTGTATCCGCCACGGACATTAAATTCATAGCCGATTGGATTGATGCAGGATGCCCAGAAGAAGATTCCTCGCACGATGAAATGATGCGGAAGCGTCATGAACTGTCTACTGGTGCGGCTTCTTTTAAGGTAAATTCCAGTGGAACAAATAAAGAACGAAGGTCCAAAGGTCATCTTGCTCAACGCATCAATGTAGAAGAGCTTTCAGAAGAAGAATTAACTGCTTATCGAAATGCCCTGAGAGTAGTTAGGTCGCGGCCAGAGCAAGACAGACGTTCCTTTGAGTTTTGGGCCAGGGTGCATGGAAATTCTTGCCAGCACGGATGGGAAAAGTTTTTGCCATGGCATCGTTGCCAGATGTATGAAATGGAACAGCTGCTGCAGGATGAAGACGATGCGGTTGCTTTGCATTATTGGCAATGGTCAAATAAGGCCTATTTGGATAAAAAGACGGGTAATTACAACATCCCTGAGGCCTATCATCTTTGGATCACAGAAGATGCGATTCAGGCCCTGGAAGGGACAGACTTTCCGGATAACCTTGCGGATGCACTTCGCAAGCATATTGGAACGAAGTTTCAAATGCTCGATGACCTGTGTTATGAAGCCTTTTATAAAATCGAAAAGGATAATTACTACAAGGTGATCAAACCGTGGAAACAGCAGATATACGACTTGTTGCAAGACATCAATCCCATGTGGTATCCTTTCAGGTATCCAATGAAAACCAGCTACGATCATGTGAAGCGTAAGGACATCAATAAGATGCCAACACTGGTGGATTTTAATCATCACTATCCGACAAAGACTGATATTCAACAGATTCTGGCGGTATCAACTTTTCAGCAATTTGGAGGGGGAGATGCTTATAATGAATCGTTTGGCGTTCTGGACATGGATCCTCACAATACCATTCACATTTGGTCAGGTGGGTTCAACCCCAATTATGAAAAGGGTGTCAATGATCCACTCGAACCCAAGATGGGGGACATGTTGAATAACCTCACTGCGGGATTTGATCCGATCTTCTACGCACACCATAGCAATGTCGATCGACTTTGGTGGTTGTGGCAACAAAGACATCCGGGTCAGGTGCCAGATGATGGAAATAGTGTAATGGTGCCGTTTAATTACCTGGTGCGTGAAACGTATAATATCAAGCGATTCGGATATGAATATGTTCGTACAGGACATTATGTCAATACAGATAGCAATTTGCAGATATCCAAATTCAAATCAGACGATGTTGGGGCAACAGCCACAGCATTGGAAAATTACCATCAGGTAGAATTGAAGATCATCAATGTGGTTCAACCAAATCAATCGTTGATCGTCAAAGTATTCCTGAACCTTAAGGATCCAGAACCAGGAGATCGAGATAAGTTTCCCGATAACTATGTAGGAAGTTTTGTGCTTTTCGGGCATGGCGAGTGCATAGGCACCGCTGGACACTGTGATCCACCGCCAAAGTCGCGAAGAACGAATGATGTCCGGGAGCGACATCACAATACACCCTGGAATTACCGATTTGATGTAACGAATTGTGTCAACAAGCTGATCGCATCAGGTGCGAAAGATTTCCATGTGAATTTGCTAGTTCAGGACACAGATGGCGAGATCCTGGACGATAAATTGAGGATGGAAGCCATTTCACTGGATTTCATCGATTAATTCTTTTCTTGATATGAAATCTGAAAACAAGAAAAGTACCCATAAGGGTAAGAAAGACGGTAAACGAATAGGTATCATCCTGTATCCTTCTTTTGATACCCTGGATGTAATTGGCGCTCATCAGGTATTCCATTATGCTTGTAGTTTTCATGATGATTCCGAGGTACTATTGATTGGTCCTGGTGAAGAAGACATGTTACTTCCTCAGATGGAACCCTATCGGGAATCCACTGCCAAACGCCTGGTGATCAGTGGCGAAGGCCTGAAACTTGAGATGGACATTACCTATCAGGACTATCTGAATGCTAAAGATAAGTATGCCCTGGATGTTGTTTACGTGCCCGGAGCCATGAAGACCTACCTGCCTTTATACTTTTCAGAAACCAGGGAATACAACAGTTTCTTCAGATTACTGGAAAAGGCACAAAAAGAAGTTGAGATCATCGCGTCGGTTTGTACTGGAGCATTACTGCTGGGCACGGCGGGACTGTTAGCGGGCAGAAGAGTGACCACACATTGGCAAGTGGCCAATTTATTACGGCAGTTTCCTGAGGTAACTGTAGCCGCTGAATTTCCAAGATTTGTGGTAGATGAAAGTGTCGTGACGGGAGGGGGTATTTCATCAACCATCGACGAGGCGTTAGCTATTTCGACCATGATCTTTGATCAGGAAACTGCAGAAAAAGCACAGTTGATCATGCAGTATAACCCAGATCCACCGGTACAATCCGGAGACCCGGGGGTAGCCAGTCCCAAAATCATGTTTGAAACAAGCAAGCAGAAGAAGGGCAAATACAAGCCTGGCTTCTATGACATAAATGATACCACCTTTCTCTATTACCTTGAAAACCAACGCATACCATGAACAATAAACTGAGTACAAAGTACAGGATTCATCCCGCTATTGGCATAGCACGTGTTGGAAACAGTCCCGATGACTTTTACTTGTCTCCGGAGAAATTGGAAGACTTACCGATTGCGTGTACATGGAATGGAACTCCAATAAAAGAGAACGACGACTATCGTCGTGTTACCGAATTTAAAGACAATAAACAGCGCGTCAAAAAGCAGGCCGCCCGTTTCTCAATATGGGTTTACGACGATGAAAACCCTAAAGGCAGACCTTTGAAACCAGGGGATAAGATCATTGGAGTAGGGAGTAGTGGTACATTGGTAGATATTGAATGGACGGTATGGTTGGCCAATAAAAAAGCTTCCTGGTATCAGTTTGATCAATTGGAAGGTGAACATGGATATGCCAAAGACCATGCGTTACGCAATGCGTCAATTACTGATGAAGATGAGCGTACTAAATTATTGATCATTGATCCGGGACCACAATCCATCAATTGTACGAAGTATACTGAAGCGGAATTTACGAAGGGGAAAAACCCGAATTATGCGCAGACCTTCCCACCGGAACTGCATCCGAATAACATTGATACACTGGGGAAGATCATGACCAATGACGACAATGAATTGATTGTGCTTGGTGGAGAAGGCAATTCTGGCAGCTTTCTGAATGGTCCGGGAGAGCCAAAGATCGAAGCATACGCCAATAATGATGGTTGGTTCGACGATACTTCGGATGGTCCTGTTTATGCGAAGCTAATTTTTGCAGATGAGAAGGACAATCAATATAGATATGCGGCGGTAGAGGATCCGAGCTGGGTCATCGTAGGATACCCCAGGTTTGTACCGCAGATTGCGGATATGATTACGATGGAAGATGTGCTGGAGGATTTAAATGTACAGCAATTTGCCTCCAATCAGTTCTTTTATGGCATTGCACCATTTGATGGCTCGCAAAACATTGACCCCTCTAAGCCGAAGCAATTAGAAAACTGGCGAATCAATCCGCGAAAACGCTTCAACCCTGATTATTACCCTTATTTCTATCGGGACATCTGGCCAATCTTGAAACGGCCGAATCAGATGCAATGGGTAACTAATATCTTGATGGCTTCCAATTTGCCTCACTTTCAGGGACCCAGGGGAACGTTTGATGAAAGCATCCTGAGCGTGCCGCCTAAGTCTGAGCCAGATCCTGAACTTCAGGCAAGAAATGCCATGTATCGCCAAAGGATCTATAAGATGCTTCGCCAACCTGAGGAGAAGAATCTTTTCAGGAATAAGAACAATCCCGACAACCAGAATTACAATTATTTATTGATGCCACTGCTGGCCGGCGATAATCCGATTACCAATACGGTTCCATCGAAGTTTTTGGCCCTTACGGAAACTCAACTGTTTATTTTGAAACAATGGGCGGATGGTAAGTTCATCAATGAAAATGAGGAATTGATCTCGCAGCAAATTCAGGATGAAACGGCTGCTGAAAGAATTGATCGCGGTGTGATCAGCAACATCATTGGCGGGGCTTTTTGTCCGGGCGGAGAAGTGTCGTGGATCATACGGAATCCGGCAATCTACAGTAAAGCCTGGCGCATCAATGCTAATCCGGATTTCATTCCCGGTATGGATAATGCCACAGCAGGAGACACACCTGGGGTTCAAGCTTACAATCATCCCGATAATCTCAGTCTCACAACGGACTTCTCCAAAGGGCTGGAGCCTGGAGATATGACGAAAATGAGCGCATTACCCTGGCAGGCGGATTTTAATGAGTGCAGTATGCAGACCATTAATGTCACTTTTCAGGAATGGAACAAAATCAATGCGGATGATCCGAATGATCCATTTTTACAGAAATACGAAGAGTCATTTGAGGTACTTTGGTGGCCATCTCATCGGCCAATGCAGGTTTATAAGTGGATCACCGACAAGAATGGCAACAATGTCATCAAGAACGGTAGTAAAGCCCGTGCGCAGGTAGACTGGGCGAGAGGTATTCCACAGACTTACGAAGGAGATCTTAAAATGGTGACCGCCTGGAAAGATTTGGGCTTTGTTTTGCAGGGCACGGATGGTAGTGGAAACGTGATCTATACTGAGCAGGAGAGAAATTTTGATCATACACTAACCGACCAGTATGCCGGAAACCCACCAGCATCTTCCAAGAAAAAATCGAAAAAATGATGAATGAGATACTTATCGGTAATTGGTCTTACCGAAGCTTCAATAACAATCCGGATCTTTCCGTGGAATTCAATGACCTGAAATTTGGTAGTGGCACCATTCGAATTGATGAATCACCTATGAATGAATTTCAAGGTCTGATTTATGGTCCAGGTTGGGCGCTAGATTTAAAGGGTTCAGTGAATTACGGAAGTCCTTTTGAAGTAAGGTTTCAGGGTATGGGTGTTGTTGGAGGCGAGGAATGGATCTATAATTACGTGGGTTATGTAACACAGCCCTGGGTCAATGGCATTAATCAAGTCCCTTCTATCACCGGTTCTATCGTACGTGTGATTCCTCATTCAGGTGGGAGTGGCATGACCATACACCCTGCGGGAGTCGTCGCTTCCTGGTATGCTGTGAAACAGATGGAATGAGTCAATCCATTGTTGTTGTTGGTGGTGGCCCGGCAGGTTTAGCATCTGCCATTGCGTTGAAAAGAAAAATTCCAGAAGTGTCGCTGACGATTCTGGAGCAATCTCACTACGATCAATTTCGTCCTGGAGAGACCGTTCCGAATCGGTTTGGCCAATTGCTACAACAATTGCAGCTCTTTGAGTCTTTTAAGTCCCAGAATCATTGGCCCGCCCACGGAAAGCGCATTCTCTGGTCGGGGCAAGGGCAGATACAGGAGAGTATTTTTGAACAGGAAGGGATGGGCTGGCATTTATCGCGGCCCGCTTTCGAGCATTGGTTGATCAAGATTGCTGAAAACCTTGGAGTAATACTACATAATGGAGTTTTTGGAACAGCAATTACCAAAGCAGAATCGGATTGGAAGGTTCAGTTCAGTGATGATCAAGGTCCTTATGAATTAAGCGTGGATTTTCTGATCAATGCCACCGGGCACCCTAATTTGTTCAGAAAACAAAAAGAAATCAATACCACTAAATTCGATCACCTGGTGGCAACTTACCTGATTGGTGACCGAGTTGATGAAGAAACTTATACGACCATCGCTTCAGCTACTAATGGTTGGTGGTATCACTGCAATGTTCGGGATCAATCGATTTTCGCTTTTTTCACTGACCCGGAATACCTGAAGTCCAGTCAATTAATGAAGTGGGCCGATTTTCAAAGTGAATTGCCTGATGACACTTCATTAACCACTTCTTTTGAAGCGGTTCCCCAAATGATCCATCCGAAATGGTTCAACATCATTCCTCATCATAGCACTTCATCCGGTGATCGCTGGCTTGGGGTTGGAGATGCGGTTCTGCGTTTTGATCCACTATCGGGGCAAGGTATCTATAAGGCTTTTGAAACAGGTATTTGGGCAAGTTATGCCATTGCAGATTACTTTAATGGCGACACGCTTGGATTGAAGAAATATGATCGAATCATAGCTTCCATGACAAAATCGTACCTCAGGTTTCAAGAGCAATTCTACGGCATGGTCGATCAATATGATACGGGGTTTTGGGAGCGTCGTAGTAAGCTTGTAGATTCCGCCTTTGCGTTCTGACCGGTCGTTGTATCTTACACCTCAAAGTAGCATCCCTTGAAGAATAACAGAGACCTCACCACAGGAAGCGTTCCTTCACGCCTTATTCAGTTGACTTTGCCCATGATGTTGGGCATGATCAGCATGGTGGCGTTCAATCTCATCGATACTTATTTTGTAGGTAAGCTTGGAAAGAATGAGCTGGCTGCGCTGAGTTTTACCTTTCCAGTGATCATGGTTATTTTCAGCATTATCCAGGGGCTGGGTATTGGGGCTACGGCACTGATCTCGAAATCGATTGGTAAGAATGATCGAAACAAGGCAGCCCGGGAAACAACCGACGCGGTTTTCCTGACCTTGCTACTGACCGGTGTTTTTGTCATCATCGGCCTGTTCACCATCGAACCGACGATGAAACTACTCGGAGCGGATGGCGAAACGGCAGCTATGGCGGGACGATACATGCGCATCTGGTATTTCGCATTGTTCTTTGTATCAGTCCCTTTTGTGGGGAATAGTGCAATAAGATCTACCGGTGACGCACAGACTCCTACCTACATCATGCTTTTTGCCGTGCTGGTTAATGCTGTATTGGATCCCATTTTGATCTTTGGATATTGGGGTTTCCCGGCTTTGGGGTTAGAAGGTGCTGCTATTGCTACTGCCATTTCAAGAGGCCTGACAATGGTGCTGTCTTTTTATATTCTGATCAGACGAGAAAAACTCATCACCTTCGAAATTCCCTCCAAGGAAGTTTTGACCGGATGCTGGAAAAGCATTTTGTTCGTGGCTGTTCCATCGGGGCTTGCGCGTTTGGTTGTGCCTCTGGCAACTGGGGTGATCACAGCACTTTTGGCCAGTTATGGAGAATACGCCGTGGCAGCTTTCGGGGTAGGTAGCCGGATCGAATTTCTGGCAGGTAGCCTGGTTTTTGCCTTAGCGGCTTCCATTGGACCATTCGTCGGACAAAATCTAGGAAAAGAACGTTTGGACCGGGTGGTAGAAGGAGTAACCATTAGCAATCGGTTCTCTTTTGTCTGGGGACTTTTTGCCTGGGCGATTTTGGCCGCATTGTCGCATCCCATCGCATCGATATTCAATAGCAATGAACAAGTCATTGAAACGGTGCAACTCTTCCTATGGATTGTGCCTGCCGGATTTGGTCTTCAAGGCATTCTAAGTGTCATCAATAGTAACCTCAATACGATCAATAAGCCACTACATGCTTCCCTCATTATCGTTGTGCAAATGTTAGTTCTTGGACTGCCGGCCATGTACCTGGGCAAGTACTTCGGAGGGGTAGCTGGTATCTTTGTAGGACTAGCCACTACCTACATACTCGGAGGTCTGATCTCTATTGTAGTAAATAAAAAGATCATGGCCGCTTTTAATTGAAAACCTCGTAGGTTATTTCGATTAAATGCTATTAGACCTACGAGGTTTCAGTCCATTGATGCTCAGCCTGTCGAAGCATCGAAACACTATTCATCCCTCAACACTAACGCCGGATTTCTCCTGGCAGCGGACCAGGTTTGTGAAAATACCGTCAGCAAGCTGATCGATAAAAGGAATAAAATACTGATTCCTATTTCACCGAAAGAGATGTAATGCCGATAGACATTTTCTTCTAAAATCACCCTGTCAAAAAGTAAGTAGCACAGCGGCGTGCCAATGACGATGGCCCAGCATACGATCTTGAAAAAACCTTTGGATAACAGCAAAACCAGTGAAAATTCTGAAGCTCCGAAGGTTTTACGAACCCCGATTTCTTTCATCCTTGTTTCGGTAGAATAGACGGCAATGCCCAGCAAGCCCAGGCAGCTGATCGTTACAGCCAGGAATCCGATGTAACCGAATATCTTCATGAAGTCCGTCAGGTACTGATAGTACCCTTCGACCTGGTCGTCGTAAAACCTGGCGTCGAATTGGTGTTTATCATCTATTTGTTCCCATGTCTTTTCCAGGTTTTGGATGGTGGCGATGATGTCTTTGGAATTGAGCGCCACACTGGCTACCTGAAAATGGTCTCGTTGATTCCTGATAACCAAACTTTTGATGGTCTCTTCCAGATTGGCATAGATGAAGTCTTTTACAACACCAATGATCTCCACCGACTGTCCTGATAGATCGATGCGTTGACCGATGGCTGCTGAAGCATTAGCGAAACCAAAGTTTTGTACCAACGTCTCATTGACCATAACAGTCATTTCCAAATTGCGATTTTCAGCTTCGCGAAACCCTCTTCCTGCGATAATTGGAATTTCCTTTTGATCCAGATATGAATGATCAATCGAGAGGTGATGTACCCACAAAGTATCCATGTTTCGTTGATCAACTACTTTCACACTGTACCATTGTCCGATACCCAAAGTGAAGGAAGAAAAAGTAATGTCGGATACTTCAGGATGCTTCAATAATTCTGTTTTTACAAGCTCAGGATCATTTTCTTGCAGGTGAATGTTCAATGTATTTCCTCGGGTAAATCCCATGTCCATGTTCAGGGAATAGGTATACTGCTTATTGGTGATCACCACTGCGAGGATGAAAATGATGCTCAGGGTAAATTGTGCGGCAATCAATATTTTTCTCAGATTGATCCTGGAAAGTGATTTTAGCATTTTACCAGAACGCAAGGCATTCAGAGAGGTTAGTCTGGCAAAGAATAAGGCAGGCCCGATACCAGCGATCAAACCGGCTACCCACGCATAGATGAAAAAATATCCAAATAGCTCCGGAGTTAAATTCAGGTTGACCATTTCTTCTGCTCTCGGCAGTAGACGGATGAAATAGCCACGCAAGACCAGGAATAGCATGACCCCCAATACTAATGATAGCAAGGAAAAGACGCACGCTTCTATGGCAAACTGGGCGAGTATAGATCCTCTTTTTGCACCATTTAATTTTCGAATGCCCACTTCACGAGCTCGTCGCAGCGACCGGGCCATTGATAGGTTGGTATAGTTAAATATGGCGGATAATAGGATGGCGGAAGCGATGACAGATAAGATGATGATTGGTAAATAGAGCATCTTCGGGCCAATGGAGTCACTCATATTAGGTCCAGGCACAATTTCATTGAGCTTTTGTAGGTCGAAAGTGGCCGAAAAGTAGGTTGGGTCCTTATAGAAGGTTGGACCTTTAGTGGTTAACCAATCTAAAACAGCTTGTTTCTGCTCATTATCTGGGATATAGAGATAATTATAGTACATATCAAGATTTTCCCAGGCATCATGGCTACTTCGAATGAGTCCTTTGGTGGCGAGTAAAGGTGTAGTTGTAATGGAAGCAATGAAATCAAATTGGATGTGCGAAAACTGTGGGGGGTCAGCAGCTAACCCTGTGATGATAAAATCTCCGACATGTTCAATAGACAAAGTTTGACCTACAGGGTCAAGCTCTTCGAATACTTTGTTAGCAAAGCTTTCACTGATCACCATTGTAAAAGGATTTTTCAAAGCTTCCGAGGGATTGCCTTTCAATAGTTCGAATGTCAGAAAATCAAAAAAGTGCTCATCGGCGTAGATGCCCTTGCCATCAAGGCTCTTATTGTTGGCTTCTACCAATCCCGCAAGCCTTCTGCCTAGTTTGGTCAATTCGATTTCCGGAATATCTCTTGTCAGTTCATCACCTAGCGCAAATGGGGAGGTGGCCTGTATTTTATCAGTACGTCCTTCAAAGGTCGCGTCGGATACTACGCGATACACCTCGTCTTTGTGTTCATGGAATTCATCGAACTTCAGTAGGTCGGTAATCATACCAATGACCAATAGTCCACTGGACATAGCAATGGAAAGGCTGATGATATTGATGAATGAGAACAGCGAATGCCGTTTTAAATTGCGGAAAGAGATGGTAAGATAGTTGTTGAACAAGGCCAATGAAAGCGAGGTAGGCCGTGGTTTCCGAATGACAGATGGCCGAAAGAGCTTGATCACTTCCAAACGAAAACGCCAGCGAGCTCGTCTGGCCCCATGATTTTCACAGTTTTGATGGAAAGATTCTTCCAGATCTCCAAGTAGTTCTTCTACAAGGTCAGTGCGCCCAAACCACAGGAGCAAGTTGGAGAGCAGTTTTGGTGTTTTGTTAGTCATCATGAGTTGGAGAATTCGGGAATTAATTGCCACATGGATTGTCGTAGATGTTTGATCTCTTGCAAAGAAGTCCGACCTTTATTCGAAACCTGGTAATACCTTTTTCGCCGGCCGCCTCTTTCTGCCGTAGGCTCACCATACATGGAGTTGATCAGTCCTTTTTCTTCTAATCGGGTTAAGGCTGTGTGTAACGCACCACGACTGACATGTCTGCCTGTTCTTTTGGAAACATCTTCCTGTATGGAAACACCATAAGCATTTTCATCGAGGATCATGATGCTTAACATGACTATTTCCTGGAATTCCCCAAGGTTCGATCCTTTCATATTGCATTAGTTTCTTATATGAAGACGTAATGTGAAAATATATGTTTCATAAATGAAGACGTAATGTGAACTAAATGATAATCTCTATATTAGATCAAGTATGAAACGCATTCCAATTTACGTTACGATCATTCTATTATCCATGACTATGACGAAGGTGGTAGGCCAGAAAGTTGTTGTACAAGCACCCGCGCTCGCTAAGGAGATCAAAAAGATGCGAGATGAGGATCAGAAGATGCGCATCAAATGGTCCGGTATGATCAAGAAAGGTAAATCAGAAACTGTGAAATTCAAACAGCTCACGCAAGCTTTGATCGCGAAAGACCGAGCCAATACGGCACGAATGAGAGAAATCATCAACCAATATGGTTGGCCTACTTACGATCTGGTAGGAAGAGGTTCGAGCAACAGTGCCTGGTTGATTGTACAACATGCGGATCGCAACCCATTGTTCCAAATCAAGTGCCTGTCTTTGTTAAAAGAAGCAGTAGATGCGAATCAGGCCGACCCATCTAACTATGCATACTTATATGATCGAGTGCAGGTAGCAAAGGGAGAAACGCAGCGCTATGCAACGCAAAGTTCCAGCAACAATGGTCTTTACGAAGGAAACTTCTTTCCAATAGAAGACGAATCGAATGTCCAAAAAAGGAGAGAAGCCATGAACATTGAACAATCGATAGAAGATTACGCATCAGCCATGGGATTCTCCTATGTCATTCCTACGGAACAAGAAGCCATAAAACGTGCTCAAAGTTTACAAAACGCGTACCAGCTTAATTTACAAAAGGCTCAGGAAGCCACACAGTTGAAAGATTATGAACAGGCAGCAACATCTTACCTGTTAGTAACACAGGCTTTTGGATTAGTAAATACTGAAGATTTTGTTGAAGCAGCCAGGGTTTTGTCTTTGTCCAAACACAAGGAGGCAAGACAGGGAACTGGGTTTCTCCTCAAAGCGATGGTCAGAGGTTGGGACGGGTTTGATGAGGTTAGAGACCATCTGGTCTTTGCCCATTTGAAAGAAATCAGCCCAGCAAACTGGGAGGACTTCATCAAGACGGCTGAGGAAATGGCATTGGATCGGCAATAGGTCAATTTTAAAAGGTCAATTGTCATTATTGACCGATGAACCAATTCTAAGGGTGTTCAAATAGTAGATCCTACAAAAAACAGGACAAAAAATACCAAACTCCGATTAAGAGAGAACATCACTCTCGACTGAAAATACATTAGCCATATCAAGAATTTACGCATATGGCTATGTCGCTTACATGTTTCCAATTTGACCCGGAGCAACGACCCTGGAGATTCTTTTGGCTATTCGTCGCCTTGGTTTTTGTTACCGTTGCACAAGGGCAGGACCTTGATCAAGATAACGATGGTATTCCTGATTCTTTCGAAAAAGGATTAGGTAATCTGACATTTGGAAGTGCTTTCAATCTTCAGGGAGTTGATAATAGTGCTGTAGCCATCAATGAAACAGAAGTACAACTTACACTGGACCAGCGAAGCCTACGTGGGAGTGCGATGAGCTTCGGGATGATCGACCTCATGGACGACTTTTCCTTTACCATTGAAGCTTATTTTGGGATCAACCGCAATCAGGATTTATTCTCTAGTAGTGGAGCTGATGGCATCGCCATTGTATTCCATAATGATCCTGCGGGAAGCTATGCTATTGGAGTAGATGGCGAGGGTATCGGAGCGCAGGGAATTCAAAATGGAGTAGTCCTTGAAATTGATACCTACGGAAACGGCGATACAGGGGCCAATGATCCGATGCGTGGAGATTATGACAACCATACGGATATATGGGACTCAGATGATACAGATCGTGTATCGTTAATCGGGGGGTACCAGGTTTTCAAGGAAGGAGAAGCTAGTCCGTTAGAAGATGGTACTTATCATGAAGTGATTTTTACCTGGGTTTCCAGTACAGGAACCCTCAGTTTTACAGTGGATGGTATGCTGGGAGGCGAGCTTTCTCTGGGTTCAGCCGAGGCTTTTATCAATACCTATTTCGCTGGATCGAGTGCGGTCCATTTCGGGTTTACTGCTTCTACTGGAGCAGCGAGAAATGAACACCGGGTTAGCATCATCGATTTGCAAGCTTTGCCAGTAGTGATGGATACAGATAATGATGGTATCTACGATCACTTGGACTTGGACAGTGACAATGATGGTATTTACGATGCGGTAGAAGCTGGACATGGAGCCGATCATATAGATGGTGTAGTGAGTGGCAGTGATGACAATGGTGATGGCATTCCTGATGCTGTTCAAAACGGCACAACGCCTGGAAATATTGATTATTCTTTGAATGATACAGATGGTGACGGATCATATGACCATCAGGACCTGGATTCTGATGGAGATGGATGTTATGATGTGGTGGAAATGGGTTTTGTTGACGAAGATCAGGACGGAGTATTGGGTTCCGGTGTTCCTACTGTTAATCGAAATGGATTAGTTGTAGGTATGTCAGGGTATACAGTTGCCAATATTTTCTTCTTAGATGAGACTCAAAATGGTTGTCTGCTGGCTTCTGATCTTGGCGATGCTGGAGATGGTGACGATGCTTATGTAATATTCTATGAGGATCAGGCACCCCTGAATCTAATGGATGACCCTTCAATTTTAAACATGAATGACCGGCTAGGAACACTATCCATTGAAGTTGCGGGAATTATAGATGGAAATAATGAACAATTGCAAATCGGAGGTTTGACCATTCCTTTAGTAACTAATAATCAGGTAGTCTCTCTTGAAGTGAGTGAGATTGAACTGGAATTATCCTGGCAATCACAAGCATTACAGATCAAAGGGGCGGGTTCATCATCCTTATCTGTCGCAATTATGGAAGCAGTCCTCGATCAAATGACTTACCATCATGCCGATACGCTCTTACCAACTACTGGAGAAAGAACCTTGAATATTATTGTTGATGATGGGGTAAATCAGAGTGCTAGTAATTGGGTCAGGGTTTTGGTGGAGCCGATCAACGATTTGCCATTCGCGGATTCTGACACGGTAACATTAAATGAATTGAATGCTGTTGAAATTGAGATTCTGCAAGGAGATATGGACTGGGACGGAGAGATCAACCCATTGTCAATTGAGGTCGTTTCAGAAACAGGGAAGGGTGCTTTATCGGTCAATGCTTCAGGTGTAGTTACCTATACTCCGGAAGTTTTGGCAACAGGGCATGACTCGTTCGTTTACCAGGTTCAGGATGATGAAGGAGGCATGTCAAACGAAGCCATTGTTGTGATCTATATGGACGTTGAACCGGAAGAAGATAACACTCCGCCGATCGCCAGGGATACGCTGATTATGGTAAGAGACCTTCAAGGAATCACTTTTGATCTCGGTCCTTTAATCACAGAACCTGATGGAGACAGGGTGTCGATTGAGCTGCTCGACGTATCGGTCATTAACATACCAGGAAATCTATCAGTCAGTCAGGACAGGGTACTTTCCTTTACACCAAACCCTGGATTTGTAGGAAGCTTTACCCTTACATATCAAGCCTGTGATGATGCTACGCCTTCCATGTGCGATGAAGCTGTGGTAACCATCCAGATAGTGGATATGGATTCGGATGGAGATGGGACCTTGGATCATGAAGAAGATGCCAACAGCGATCAAGACCTGACAAATGATGATTGCAATGAAGACGGCATTCCTGATTACCTGGATGCTGATGCATGTACGGATTCATTGATCATTGGCTCCGTAGTAACGAGCAATGGAGATCAAATGAATGATTTTTTCAAGGTCCAGGGGATCGAGCGTTACCTCAACAATGAAGTAACTATATTCAATCGATGGGGTAGTCAAGTATGGCGGATAAAAGGATACGATAACTCTCTGGATAACAGGCGGTTTTCGGGCTTGGGGAATGCTGGTGCTTTACCTGATGGAACCTATTACTATGTCATCAATAAAGGGGATAATTCCCCTGCAATCAAAGGATTTCTCACACTCAAAAACCAATAAGTTGTGATACGAAATAAAATAATAATACTGTTCGTGGCGCTTCAAGTTTGCTGCCTTGAGGCCATAGCCCAACAAGAATTCATGTTGACACACTACATGTTTAATGGACTGGCCATCAATCCGGCATACACTGGGATCCATGATGGGATCAGTACGAGTTTCTTGTTTCGGGAACAATGGGTTGGGTTTGACGGAGCCCCCAGTACGCAGGTCGCTTCCATTCATAGTCCGGTGCCGAACCGAAACATTGGTCTGGGTGCTTTATTTTATCGGGATCAATTGGGACTTTCATCCGAATATGGGGCTTTGCTGAGTTATGCTTATCGCATCAGGATAGGTCATCGTGCTCAGTTATCAATGGGGCTTCGGGTGAGTAATCATCATTATCAAATCAAATACGAAGCTCTGAATCAAAGCCCGAATGATTTTGAAGGATTCGGATCACAGAATCAAATGTTATGGAATGCGGGTGTCGGAGTATTGCTCCATATGGATCGTGCATACTTCGGGATATCATCTCCGCAACTACTTCATCAAAAACTGGAAATTGGATATGCGGATGGGAGATTTACGCAACGTGTGAGGCACTATTATGTCACAGCGGGCTATGTTTTTGATTGGGGTAGATATCTGGTGCTCAAACCAAACCTTCTCGTAAAAGGAGTTGAAGGTGCTCCTTGGCAATTGGATCTCAACTTGAATGCATTGATTAACTCATTGGTTTGGGTAGGTGTTTCTTATCGAAGCATGGACAGTATCGACGGATTAATTGGACTGCAAATTGATCCAAATCTGAGCGTGAGTTATGCGACGGACTTTACATTAACGAGCGTTGCTTCCTCTTCTCATGAAATCATGGTGAATTATGTATTCAACCTTCCTGGGCAAAAGATCCTAACACCTCGATATTTCTAAACAGCCATGATCATGAAAAAATCAGGATTAATTCTGCTTGTTTTATTCTTTTCGAATCTTCTAAATGCACAGCTTCCCACGAAGGTCGAAAAACTGAAAAAACGTGCCGATCATCAATTCGAGCAAATGCATTTTTTGAAAGCCGTTGCTGGCTATAAGGAAGTGTTGAAATATGAAAAAATGCCGGCAATTGAGCTTCGATTAGCGGATAGTTATCGCTTGCTTAATCAGCCTATGGAAGCTGCATTTTGGTACAGTAGAGCCATCACGGACGGTGCTGATTTAAGCAAAGAAAACTTGCTGAATTATGCTTTGATGCTCTCAGCGAGCGAAAGATACCAAGAAGCCAAAAGTATTTTTGTGGAGCATGGGTCATCGGATCCCTGGGTTCAGGACCATGTAACTGCCATTGATAGTTTTGCGAATTTCTACAAAGATCAACATGCCTATAAAGTATCCTGGGAGTCATTCAATAGCAGCGAGAAAGATTTCAGTCCGTCATTTGTTAACGGAGAATTGGTGTTTGTTTCTGCCCGTGCCACAAGATCGACAAGTGGAACTTTTCAATGGGATGGCACATCATTTCTGGACCTATTCAAGAGAATGGACGAAAGTCAAGTGACCAGGCTCAAAGGAAGTATCAATTCTAAATACCACGAAGGTCCTGCTACTTTTTGGGACAAAGGAACAAAAGCCTTTTTCACCCGGAACAGTTTTGACGGGACAAAAGTGAAGTTGTCAGAAGATGGGGTTAATAACCTTCGGATATTCTATGCTGAATTGAGCAAGTCTGGTCAATGGGTAGTCAAGTCCGAGTTTCCATTTAATAGTGAAAAGTATAGCATGGGTCATCCGAGCATATCTGGAGATGGTAAGACCTTATATTTTGCCAGTGACATGCCGGGAGGTTTCGGAGGTGTAGACTTGTATAAGTCCGAATACAAATACAATCAATGGGAAACTCCTGTAAACCTGGGGCCGGAGATCAATACACCCCGAAACGAGTTGTTCCCATATATCCATACCGATGGGCTTTTATACTTTGCCAGTGAGGGTCATGAAGGAATAGGAGGATTGGACCTCTTTCGTGCCAGTATGAGTGAAGAAAGTGAGCCGCAGAACCTTGGATTTCCAATCAATACCTCTGCGGATGATTTCGGTTTGACTTTCCGACCTAAATCCAATCAGGCTTACTTCAGCAGCAACCGACCAGGAGGAATGGGGGATGATGACATTTATTCGGTACATATGTCCGACTATGCAGTTGAGGTGGTGTTAGTTGATGAATTAACAGGCGAACCCATTTCAACCACAGGGAGGATCGATTTGCTCAGAACCTTACGTTCACAAATGAATAGTCCAGGAATATCCATTGCGGAAACCCGCCTTCAATTTGGAGTGGAAAGAGGGACGTCCTTTCTAGTGACAGGTTCTGCGGATGGATATTATCAAGGCAATCTGATCATGCAACTGGAAGATGAGCAATTCGAACGAGTAAAGCACCTGTATTATGAAATCCCTTTGAGAAGAACCAATATTCAACAGCAAACAGAGATCCTGATTGTGGTCAATAACGATCGCCATACCCAATTTTTCTATAGTAAAAATGGCAGAACCACACCTTTTGATGGAACACTTGGGGTGTTACGCACATTCCTGAATATGGAAGGTTATACAGTGGTAAAAGAAACTTACCTGACCAATATCTTTTATGATTTTGACCGATCAGATATACGTGCTGATGCTGCTGAGAGTCTGGAAGAATTGGCTCAAATCTTAAAAACTGATGAATCCTTACACATTATCCTGGAATCGCATACAGATGTCAGAGGCACCAATCAATACAACCAACTGTTGGCCAAAAGGAGAGTAGATGCTGCTCAGCAATTCTTAATGGATTTGGGTATCAACGTAGATCGTATTTATACCGGTAGCCATGGAGAGGAACAGACTTTTGTGAATTGTAACGATTGTAGTGAAGATCAGCACCAAAGAAATCGTCGAACTGAAATCAGGATAGAGATCAATAAAGTAAAGCAGAACAAAAGACTGACCTCAATCAACCGATAATCGCTTTAAGTCTCACCAATACCTGTACACTTCATGAGGACCGAAATCCAATAATTCAATGGTTTGATCTAACTTAGCACCAATACCCAGGGCAAGTTTCTTTGAAGGCTCGTTTCGTGGATCGATATAACTCACCAGAGAAGGCAGGCCAATTGATTTTGCGTGTTTGAGCACCATTTTTCCGGCTTCTGATCCAAATCCTTTTCCCTGCATATGCGGCAATAGCCAATACCCCATTTCATGTTCTGGCCAGGGCTCACTTTTCCATAAACCTACGGTGCCAACCAATTGCTGATCAGATTGTGTTTCAAGGGCCAGGTAGGAGTAACCCTTCAACTGATAATGACCTACATAAGTCGCTATCAAACGCCAGGCAGCTTCTGGTTTTTGCGCTCCACCCACAAACATTGCATTTTCTTCTTTGCTGAAGAAGTCCTTAACCGCAGTGTAATCCGCTTCCGTCCATTGTCTGAATTGAAGACGTTCCGTTGATAGATTGAGCATGTATTTCTTCTGGCTTTTGAGAATGGTTATGGCATTCAAGCTACCCGTTTTCTTTCGAAAAATGGTTAACTAACTATTTTTTATACCAGTGATTAAGAAAGATTTTGATATATAATACTTTCTTCAGATGAACCCCTCAGTTCCTCTTGAATGCTATTAAGTTAAGAGAAAAAGACGTCATTGCGAGGACACGAAGCAATCTGAAACATAGTTTCGAAGTAGAATTCTAGACTAGACTGCTTCATTATTCACAGTGACGAATCTCAACTTAAGGGCATTGGAGTCCCCTAACAAAGTGGTTTCTTTTTACCCTTTAGGGAAGGGGTAGTTTTTCAAATTGATCTTCAAAATCTTCCTCGAAGCATTACAGAAAACACGATACCATTTCAGTAACGCTCATTCGTTTCTCAAATTTACCGCTGGATTTGTTTTCACCACACGCTGCGTTTGCCAAAAGATGGTGATTGTTCCTAAAGCGATTGTAACAAGGGTGCTTACCAGAATTTCGATGAACCCAACACCATTGCTGAACTTATTGAACATACTGACAAACAGCTGATCATAGAAAAAATAAGAACCCGGAATGGCAATGCATAAGGCAATGAGCCAAAGTCGCACAAAAAGTCCTGCCAGTACCTTCATGAGGTCTACAATATCTGCACCCAGGATCTTACGAATGGCCACTTCTTTGATGCGGTTTTCCGTTGCGTAAACTACCATGCCGAGCAGTCCAAGGCATGAGATGGTAATCGCCAGTACCGCTAGAGAGCCAAATAGTTTAAAAGCCACAATAAAGAAATCATACGTCTTTTCGATCTCATCATCAAGGAAGGAAGACCTGAAAGGGGAATTGGGATATACCTGATCCCATCGGTTTTCTAAACTTGACAATGTATTTGGTAATTGTTGTGTGGCAATTGATATTAATGCATGCGAGGTTCTGCTGGGATTGACCCTGATGATCATGGGTTCGATGCGATCCCTTAGTGGTTCGTGATTGTAGTCTTCAACAACGCCTACGATCTGCACTTTTTCCTCGTGTCCCAAATGGACAATAAGACTATCTTCACTTTCCGCATTCATGTTATTCAGTAAAGACATGAGTTTCTGATTAACGATAATCTGATCGATCTGATTATTGTTCATTTCGGTCGTGCCCCAAGTCATTTTTAGCTCCATATGATCCATGAATTCGTCATCGACATATACAACACGCGTCCGTAATGAGTCAAGAAAGTCTTCCCGGAAGAAATAGGAGTTACCACTCAATGGCGTGCCCGGGATGCTTGAGGTCAGGCTCATTCGCGTAACTTCAGGCAAACCCATAAATTCATACTTCAAAATCTCACTGTTGACTGGGTCTAGTGGGACTACCAGGATGTTTTCCTTGTGAAATCCCAAGTCGTATGTCAAAGAGTGCTGATATTGTCTAAGTAAGACACCTATGCCAATCATGAGGCCTAGTGAAATGATGAACTGAAAAACCAATAGTCCTTTTCTGGCACCAGAAATGGAGATCTTTTTAGCATCCATGACCTGACGAATGGCTTCAATAGGAGAGGTCCTAGAAAAGAACAGTGCCGGAACAAGTCCAGTAATGACACCTGTGGCGACGGCAAATAAAACAAAGGTCAAAATTGTCACCCAACCAGGATTCAATGTAAGAGAATCAGCACCTACCAACATGCTCAGAAACTCCTGGCGTATGGCCATGAACAGCAGGATGCTAAAACCTAAGGCCATCAAGGAAATCAAAACAGTTTCTACTAAGAATTGATTGATGATCTGATTGGACTGACTACCCATGACTTTTCTGATGCCAATTTCTTTGGATCGTTTCAAGGCATTGGCAATGGCCATGTTAACGTAGTTGAGAGAAGCCGGAATCAAGATCAATAGCGCCACTCCGAAGAACAAAAAGAATACGGGACCTTCAAATACAACGCCAACTTCGTCTTGTAAGTCAGGACCAGGGTTAATCGTAGTAATAGATTGGATTTCATGTGTTACTTTTTCATTGTCTTCCTCAAAAAATGCTGTGCCTTGTTCTGCCAACTGTTGAATATTAGCTTCAATTTCTTCAGAAGAGGATTTCGATTTAAAGTAATAATAGTTGCCTCGAAAGGCTGTCCAACGTCGAGATTCCTTTCGAATAGGATCAATGTTGACGTAACCGGTCAATAGATCAAAGCTGAAGTGTGTATGTTTTGGGAATGGAGCGAGCACTCCAGAGACTTTTAAGGTACCCCAGTTTTCAGTGGTGATTAATTGATCGATTGCAGGTTTATCTCCAAAAAGCTTTTCTGCCAATTCGTAGGTAATGATGGTTTGATCGGGTTCCAGTAAGGAGCGAGGGTTGCCTTCAGTCATCGGAAATTCAAATAATTCAAAGAATTCAGGAGAAGTGATGTACCCGGAAAGATTCAGGGTTCCACCACTTGTTTTCGCGACAGGAAAGAAATGATCATTGATGTGGACCGATTGCTCAATGTCTGGTAATTGTTCATCACATAAATCAGCCAGAGCGATAGGGTTTGAAGCATATCTTTCCAGATTGCCATTTTCGTCCACGGTAGTAGTGATGCGATAGATTTGATGAGCATCCTGATGGTATTCATCAAATTGGGTAAGCTCGATGTACATCGCCAGCGCCAACAGCGCTATGGACATGCCCAGCGACAAACCAAATACATTGAGAAGGGTAAAGGTCCTGTTTTTGAGGATGTTGCGGTAAGAGATCTTAAAGTAATTGTAAAACATAGTTATCGACCGATTTTGAGTGTATAAAGGGGATATGACCTCATCCCTTTTTCTTTTGACCATGGTAAATGAAAAACAGAGCGTAATGGCTTGCCACCAGTAGAAAGCATTAGCCTTGAACTTCCCATGTTTATCGCGCTTCGATTCATACAATTCATCCATATCGCCCAGTAGGTCCTCTGTAGAAGCACTACCATAACAGATCAGTAGGATGTAACGAGGAAGTTTTGGAGGATGTGGGTGGTTCACTTGATGGACAAATTGATTTTAGAAGTAGACCACAAGTTGTCGCGTAAGGACTTCATATCATTCAGTGCGACAATCGCGGATTGCGTCAGTTCAAAGTATCGCTTTCTGCGACCACCTCGGGTTGCAGTAGGTTCTCCAAGATAGGAGGTAATGAATCCTTTTTCTTCTAAGCGAGATAAAGTAGAGTGCAAGGCACCCAGGCTTAGATTTCGGTTGGTTCGTTCACTGATGCTTTCCAGGATATTCACGCCATAGGCCTGGTCAGACAGGTTGGCGATGGTGAGTAAAACAAGCTCTTCGAACTCTCCTAAATAACCTTTCATGATTACTTTCTATTTTTCATATTAAATACCGGAACGAAGATAGAATTAATTTGTTTCTATTTTTCATATTAAATATTAATTGTTCTCAAAATTCAGATCAACAATGAGAGACCTTTTAAACATCAAACAATATTCCTGTGGTTAGGAAGATGATTTTATGGAACTAAATACAAAGGAGACGAAACAAGAATCGAATGATGAAATTGATCTATTATTGCAACTTTGTTGCATTTATTTATTTTGAATTATCTATTAATTGCGGGTACATATAATGTTGCAACAGTTTTGGTGAACTTAAGAGGATGGTAGAGGACAATCAAGATGATGTTATTGTAGTTGGTGCGGGACCTGCAGGTATTGGTGTATCAGTAGTCCTGAAAAAAATGGGTTTGAACTTCATCATTCTTGAAAAGGATGAAATTGGTTCTTCCTTTAAGAAGTGGCCCAAAGAGACCAAATTCATTTCTCCATCCTTTTCGGGGAATTTCTTCAAAATGACCGATCTCAATGCCATCACACCTGACACTTCTCCTGCATTGACGCTACTGACTGAACACCCCACAGGCACGGATTATGTGGTTTATCTGGAAAGAGTGACCATGTTCCACGATTTGCCCATCTACAATGGTGTACATGTGAAGAGTGTCAAAAAGGAAAAGGATGTTTTTGTGTTGGCGACAAGCTTAATACAATACAGGAGTAATTACCTCATTTGAGCTGCCGGAGAATTTCAGTATCCCAGGAAAAACACCTTTTCCGGCACAGATCATTGTTTTCATTACGCCGAAATACCATCATTTACTGAGTTAGAAGGAGAGGAGCGAATTGTCATAGGTGCTTATGAATCTGGTTTTGATGCCATGGTGAATTTGGCAAAAGCAAGGAAGGAGGTAACATTGATCGATAGTTCCTACTACATGGAAATTATAAAAAGTGATTCCAGTTATTGCCTGGCACCTTTTACCCGAGATAGGGTGCATGAAGTCATGAGCCATGTCCCAAAGAGAAGAAGTCAGCCTGACCATGACCACTGCCGCTCGAAATGCGCCACTCATGCTGGTGGTAAGCCTGATCTTTTTTCCTCAAGAGCCACTGATCCATCTTGTCTTGGTGATTGGAATGCTGGTGGAGTTTCCACATTTAATTAACATCACCTATTTGCTCAAGCGGAAGGCTTAGCATTTCATATCCAATAAGGGGACATAGGAAGCTCCTTGTTTCCAAGATAATAACCTACCTGCTACCATGAGACGTATTTTTTGTTGCTTGTTTGTATTGGTCCTTTTTTCAGGTTGTCTGGACAAGCAATTGCAAACTGAGTTCCCTGACCCAACTTATCGGGAAGACCCTCCTGAAGAAAACCTGGAGGACACAGACTTCAATATTCTTTTCATTGGTAATAGCTTGACTTATTTCAATGATCTACCTGCTTTGGTCAAGGAAGTAGGTGAAGAGAAAGGGGTGGATATAGGAGTAAAAATGGTCGCTGAAGGAAATTATGCCATCGTCGATCATTGGTCGGACGGTGAAGCCCAGAATCAGATAAGAAGAGGTATTTTTGACTATGTAGTGATGCAACAGGGTCCATCTTCTCAACAAGAAGGCCGGGATTTGTTGATAGAAGGTGGAGAATTATTTAAGCCTTTGTGTGACGAATTTGAAGCAAAGCTTGCCTTTTATATGGTATGGCCTTCATTAACCTACTACCACACTTTCGATGGAGTCATTCGGAATTATACCTTAGCAGCTGATACCCATGATGCAATTTTATGTCCGGTGGGTCAGGTATGGAAAGCTCATTTTGATCGAACAGATGATTTCAGTTATTACTACCAGGATGGATTCCACCCATCTCCGGAAGGCAGTATGGTAGCCGCTAAGGTGATTTATGAGAGCTTGTTTCCTTGACACTTCGAGAACAGACCCTCATAGCAAGGTAATTGAGAGCAACAGCGTAGGTTTGCGTGTCAGTGGACACTTTGAGCGACTCAGCGTACATTGTTGGTAATACATTCATATGGTTAAGAATCCTTTTTCTTTGACGCGCGTAACACATTTCAATGAACCTACTTTTCCTGTTTGCAAGTATTGGTGTTCTCAACGGATTTATAGTCTGCATGTACCTGATCCTCAAAAAGAACAGGTCATTAGCGGAGTTGTATTTCGGAGGCCTGCTGCTTGCTCTGAGCATCAGAATCGGGAAATCCATTCTTTACTACTTTGATCGGGAAACAGATCTGCTGGTACTACAGATCGGCCTGTCTTTCTGCCTATTCATCGGTCCGCTTTTTTATCTCTTTTTGAAGCATAAGTTACGGCCAACAAGCTCTGCTAAGCGTAGTGATCATTTCCTACTGATTGGATTGGTTTTAGTGATTGCTCTGTTGGGAGTTATCTATCCATACAGAGGCTATCCGGAAAAATGGAATGGAGCCATTATTCATTTCATATATGGCACCTGGTCCTTTTTTACCTTAGTAGGCATTGGCTCATTGTTGCGACAGTGGAACCAGATCGAACGGCAATCTTCACAATCTGACCAGTTCTACTTGCTGGTGATCGTCACTGCTTATTTGTTCATCACCCTGACCTATCAATTGGCCTTGTACACGGGCGTTTTCTATATCTGGGGCTCGTTGATCTTCACAGTTAGTTTCTACGTGCTTCTAGGACGAATTTTGACGAGGAAGAAGGAAATATTACCGAAGGTTGTTGCTCAGCCGCTGACAAATGGCGAAGACATGATGCATCAGGTACAAACGACAATGGAAGCCCAAAAGTTATTTCTAAATCCACGATTGAAACTTGATGATTTAGCGACAGCCACAGATTTATCCAGGCATGTGCTTAGCAAGCTGTTAAATGAAGTTTATCCAAACGGCTTCTCCCAATTCATAAAAGAATATAGGGTCCAGGAAGCAAAACAACTGATCAAAGATCATCCTGAATGGTCATTGGAAGGAGTGGGGCAGGAAGCAGGTTTCAGTTCCCGGTCTTCTTTTTTTGAGGCCTTCAAAAAAGTAGAATCAAGGACTCCTGCTCAATTCCGGAAAACACTTATGTTAGAAACTAGTCCAGAATGATCAAGCTGGACTACTTGATTCCCTGAAAATCGGTCATGGATGTTTCTGGATCGTATGATTGCCAAAAAAAATCATGCAACGATCCTTATTTTTTAGTTTAATACTAGTAGTGATATCCCCTCTCTACGGGCAGTCAGATCAGGAACTGATCACGCAGACGCTGCATCAATTCATTGAAGGCACAGTCTACAATTACCCTGATAAAGTACGCGATGTTTTTTATCCGGAGACCAGGATGTTTTTGCACAATGGTAGTGATACTGCCTGGGTGGTATCTTCAGAAAGGTATGCTTCCTGGTACGGCAGAAGAAAGCCAGGGACCCAAAATAACCGCATCAATGAGATCAAGTCCATAGAGGTAGTTGGAGATGTGGCATATGCCAAATTACAGGTAGATGTTCCTTCCTTCGGGAACCGCTACAGTGATTTGATGTTGTTGAAGAAAATCAAAGGCAACTGGAAAATAGTGGGTAAAGCCACTTCAGCTACCCCCATTCCCAAAACAGCAGAAGAGTTGAAAGCAATACCAGAAAAAGAGACTGTGCTCACAGGGTTGAACAAGCCATGGAGTGCTGCTTTTCTGAATGAGAAAGAAGTGTTAATTGCAGAGAAAGACGGAAATCTGGTAAGGGTGAACCTGGATAGTAAAGAAATAAAAGTCATTCAGGGATTACCAGATGATGTTGCTAGAAAAGTAAAGATCGATACGTCCAAACATGCTTATGGTGTCTTTCCTCCAAGGGCCCATGGGCAAGAGCGCAGCTATAATGCTGGTTGGTTTCAGGTGTTGCTCGACCCTGAGTTTGAAGAAAATGCCTGGGTTTATCTCTCATATGCTGCCGAAAATGAAAATAGGGAAAGTGCCACAAAAGTGATCAGAGGGAAACTGGAAGGTGATCAATTGACTGATATTGAAGTCCTGTTTGTAGCCGGTCCATACGTACACGGATTATTTCATTATGGAGGAGGGATGATCTTCGGACCTGATGGCAAGTTGTACCTCACCACAGGAGAAAGAAACCTGTTCGAAAAGAATAATCCTCCGCGACCATTGGCACAAGATTTACAAGATAAACGTGGGAAAGTCATACGATTAAACAAGGACGGATCTATTCCGAATGATAACCCTGTTTTTGATGGAAGAAGCATACCTGGACTATTTGCCTTGGGTATCCGAGCGGCGCAAGGTCTTGCCATCCATCCTGAAACGCAGGAGATATGGTTCAGTGAACATGGCACTTTGCAAGGCGATGAGCTCAATGTACTCAAGCCCGGAGTGAATTATGGGTGGCCATACCGCACTTCAGGAAAGTACCGGACAGCTGACTACCAACCAGAGTTTCCAGAAGGTTTGATATTCGAGGACCCGGTATTCTTCTGGGATCAAACTGTAGCTCCAACAGGGCTTACATTTTATACAGGTAGAGCATTTCCTCAGTGGTATGGTAATTTGATTGTACCAGGATTGAGCAAAGGCAGTTTGTGGCGTATGGAAATTGAAGGCAATCAGGTCATTGCTGCGGAAGAGCTATTCATAAATAACCGGGTACGGCTTAGGAAGGCCATGGTTTCTCCCGGTGGGCAATTGTATTTGCTGTCAGATGAAGAGGACGGCAAAATGATTCGGGTAAAGAATGCGGCGATGTGATGTGATAAAAATCATCAAGATTACTTGCTGACTCATTGCAAAATTGGCAACACAATTTGTGCTGAGATTTTCTAATTCAGCCAACGAATATGTTGATTTATGGATGCATTTAGAATGAAATTATGGGCTTGAGTCTAAAGTGGAGAACCACCTGTGTCAAAGCAGAAAGTCCCATTTAAAAATCATCAAAAAACAGTCTGTTTAATTGCAGTAAATAGCGGTGAAAATAGCTGTTTAGTCTTGTTCTTTGCGCTCATTTTTAATCAATCGTAATCATTCATAAGAATATGACTTTAGTTGGAAAGAAATTTCCGAACATCGATGTAAATGCGATGAACGACCTTGGGGATACCTTCAAACTTAATGTGTTGAAAGAGGCTATTGAGCAGAAGAAAAAAGTTTTGCTTTTCTGGTACCCGAAAGATTTCACATTTGTGTGCCCAACCGAATTGCATGCTTTTCAGCAAGCTTTACCAGAATTCGAGAAGCGCAATACAGTGGTGATTGGAGCCTCTTGTGACACAGCTGAAGTACACTTTGCCTGGTTGAACACAGAAAAAGACAATGGTGGTATAGAAGGGGTGACTTACAGCCTGATTGCGGACAGCAACAGAAACCTGGCGAATGCATTGGGTATCCTCGACATCAGCAATGTGACTTATGATGAGGAGCAAGGACTGGAATTGATAGAGGGGGACAATGTCACCTACCGGGCTACTTTCCTGATCGATGAAGAAGGAACAGTATTCCACGAGGGAATCAACCACATGCCTGTTGGTAGAAACGTGAATGAGTACCTTCGATTGGTAGATGCATACACGCACGTGCAGGAGAAAGGGGAGGTTTGCCCTGCAAACTGGGAAGAAGGCAAAGAAGCCATGGTTGCAGACCGTGAAGGCATTGCCAACTACCTAAAAATGAATGTAAACTAAGATGGTAGCAGAATTAACTGAGGATAATCTGCAAGACCTGGTTGCCAATGAAGAGCTTACAGTCGTTCAGTATTCTGCGGGATGGTGTGGCAATTGCCGTATTATGAAGCCGAAGATGAAGAAATTGGCACAGGAATATCCAGGGATCAAGTTTGTCATTGCCGATGCTGAGAAATTCCCTGCGTCACGCAAATTGGCGAATGTGGATAATCTACCCACTTTTGCGACCTTCAATAAAGGCGCATTGGTAGAGCAAGTACAGACCAATAAGTTCGAAGTGCTTAAAGACTTTGTGAATGAAACTACCAGTAATTAAGCACCTCACCACGCTGATCGAGGAGAAGGATGTACAACAGGTGGAAGCGACCATCGCTACACTAGAGTCAGTTGCAGAAGCCCCTTCCATCAAAGATGAGGAGATGGATGTGATTGGAGAGTTGTTGTCCAATCTCTATGGAGCGATCGAGGTACATCAGGAAGTTCAGAACGGAACGCCTAAGAAAGATGCCTTGAATGGCTTCATGAAGCGAGTAGTGGGTTCTATTGACCGATAATAAGCTTCTGTTTAAATCATTAAGATCCCCTTCGATGCGAATTGAAGGGGATTTTTTATGGTCTTGACTGAAGAATTATTTACTCTGAACAAAATTCATGATCACGTCTTCTCCGGGATTGGTCCCGGCTCCCAGGAAAGTAACCAGGTTTCCATTTTCATCAATCAGATATTTACAAAAATTCCAGGTAGGCGCCTGGCTGTTTTTTCCGTTCAAATCAGGGTTTGTAAGCCATTGATAAACTGGGTGCTGACTACTACCAACGACATCAATTTTAGCAAACATTTGGAAAGTGACGCCATAATTAGCTTTACAGAATTGTGCAATTTCATCATTGGTTCCGGGCTCTTGTGCTCCAAAATTATTGGCAGGAAATCCCAGGATCGTGATCTTATCTCCGAACTGTTCATGCAATAGTTGGAGATCTTCATATTGCGGGGTATAACCACATCGAGAGGCGGTATTCACAATCAGCAATTTCTTGCCTTTGTATTGAGAAAATTCAATAGGTGTTCCATCAATGGCTTCTGCCTGGTGGTCATAAAAACTGGAAGTTTGCATCAGTGTAATTGTTAGAAACAGGATATTGAACACGATATTAGGAATTCAAAATGATAACCAATAGCGATGCTTAAGGTTTAGCTGAATAATGCATTTCTTTATAAGTAGATTTGAAAATTCCCCCTTTTAAGATATGACGTCAACTTAAGGAAATCGTAATAAAATCTCCCGTCTTCGTGAGGTGCCGAAGTGATCTTTCACGGGAGTTCGAGCCCATAAATCGTAAGATTGCTTTACTTCGCCGGGTGGCCGGTGCCATCGCAATGACGATCCAAATTCATCTTCAATTCGGGTAGATTTATGTCATTAAAACCAGTGAGGCTTCTAAAATTGACGACTATGCCTTGAAGGGGAGTGCCAAAAAGCCTGCCGGACGAGGCATGGACAGGGGATTTGAAGAACAATCAACAATGAACACCAGACCTAAAATAGGGGACATCAGACAAGAGATCCAGGTTGTGACCTCCAGGAGTGGTGGGCCCGGAGGCCAACACGTGAATAAAGTAGAGACCAAAGTGATCCTGAAGTGGAACATAGGTGCTTCTCAAGTCATCACTGATTTGCAAAAGGAAATGATCCGTACTGCCAATCGAACCAAAATCACACAAGTCGATGAGTTGATGGTCTCTTCAGATAGTAAGAGGTCTCAGGTACGAAACAAGGAAATTGCCTTTAAGAAGCTGGATCGTCTATTGGCTAAAGCATTTGTGAAGAAGAAAGCCAGAATTGCCACAAAACCGACGAAGGCTTCCAAACAGAAACGATTGGATAATAAGAAGAAACACGGTGATAAGAAAGAGATGCGGAAACGGATTGTTTGATGCTTCAAGAGAAAGAAAAATTATTTTTGAAGCTCATGAAGGTATTGATTGCACCAGATAAGTTCAAAGGGTCACTAACCGCGAAAGAGGTGTGTGATGCCATAACAGCAGGAGTAATAGAGGTATTTCCTGAGGCAGAAGTGACTAGTATTCCGATGGCCGATGGGGGTGAAGGTACACTGGATATCTTGAAGGACTTGTTAGACCTTGAAATGGTAAAACTAACGGTCGGTGATCCGTATGCTCGCCCGGTCAAGTCGTGGTATGGAATGAAAAGTCAGGACGCATTTATTGAAATGGCCTTGGCGTCCGGATTGCAATTACTGAATGAAGAGGAGCAAAGTGCTTCTAAAACATCTACCCTTGGAACAGGTGAATTGATTCAGCATGCCATCGATCGAGGGGCCAGGAACATCCATTTATTCGTAGGTGGAAGTGCTACAAATGACGGGGGAATTGGCGTTGCACACGCATTGGGGTTTCGTTTTCTGGATCAATTCGGAAAAGAATTATCCGCAATCGGTCAGAACCTGGGGCTCATCGATACGATTCAAAAGCCTGAGCGATCTTTCCAGGATATAACCTTTCAAATCATTACTGATGTAAAGAATCCATTGCTAGGATCGGATGGAGCTACCAATCAATACGGTCCGCAAAAAGGTGCGAAGAAGGAAGAATTGGCTTCATTGGAGCAAGGGATGTCGCATTACGCTAATCTCATTCAGGAAATATCTGGCATAGACCATGCGATCAAGCCAGGAAGCGGCGCGGCCGGTGGTATTGGTATGAGTGTGATGGGACTGCTCAAGGGAGAGATCAGGAACGGGATGGAAACTCTACTGAACATTACCGGTTTTGCCAAGCAAGTGGCCCAGGCAGATTTAGTCATCACGGGAGAAGGAAAAATCGACGTTCAGACACTGCAAGGTAAAGTGGTACATGGTGTGGCTAAGGCTGGCATAAAAGAAGGAGTACCCGTAGTGGCCATTTGTGGGATCAATCAATTGAATGAAGAGGAATGGAAGGGATTGGGTCTACAAGATGCTACTAGCTTAAAAAGTCCTGAACTCACTGCTGAATACTGTATGCAACATGCCGCTGAGTTAATTTGCCTCCGTGTGTCGAAAATGGCAGGAAAGCTGAAATAAGCTACTTCCTTGCTTTCAATTCGCCGGGCAATAAACACGAATAAATGAACTGGTTGATCGGCGTATCATACCCGTAGCGTGCTCCTAGCTGTACCACTGTTCCATTTTGATATTCCATTTCAGAAGGCCTATTATCCCAGATATCTCGTGCTAATGAAAAAGTGGTTTCGTCAGGTAAGGTGCCGATAAAAGTCATGGTTTTTTCAACATAAGACGAATGGATTTGAATGCCGATCTTCTGTGACAGTCCATAAACTTCTTCGAGGAGCGATTGCATCATTGCCTGAGTTTCGGGTGTATTTCGCAATTCACCAAGCGTAGTGCGCGTTACGGCCTGTAGCCCGCTCAGACAAATCATGATGAACTTCTTCCAAAGTTCAGATTCGATGTTTTCAGACACCTTGAGGTCTACCTCAGCATCGAGGAAGTGTTTTTGTATGGCCTGTACCCGGTAGCTTTCCCGGTGATCCATCTCACCAATGACTATTGATGGTACCGCGCCAAAATGACTGATCACGCCCGGACCTTCAACTTTACTGATAATCCGGCATAATCCACTGATCAGGTGATGTTTATTGATTTTTACAGATAATTCTTCAATGGCGAGTACTCCATTTTGTAGCGGTAATACCATACTATCCTGATGCAGGATTTCGTTGATTTGATCACCGACTTCTTTGACTTGCCATGACTTAACAGCCAGTATCACCAGATCCGGAGAAGACAGCTCGGTAATTTGATTCACCACCTTTACGGATGGAACTTTAAAATCTCCTTGAATGCTCCTTACCTCAAGTCCATTTTCCATCAGCGCCATGCCGTGAGTTCCACGTGCGACAAACGTGACATCATTCCCAGCTTGTGCCAGCTTACCTCCGAAGTAACCACCGACACCTCCGACACCAATTACAGCGATTTTCATTCTATGAAGTTCGTTGATTTTTATGTGTTATTCACTATAACTTGCTTAAAAGAAAAGCCAGACCTTGCGGCCTGGCTTACACATTGATGGAGCATTTAGGTTGATCCTCCTTTGTTAGTATGAAGTTTAACAAGGGAGGATTGATTGCTACTTCACAAGGATCTTTCGAATAAAGGTTTGTCCACCCATTCGGAGTTTTCCGACATAAATGCTGGATGCGTCTGGTAATTGATTCTTATTGAATTTGATTTGATGCTGACCAGGTGTCAATACTTCATTGACTAAAATCAATTGTTGACCCGCCAGACTGTAAAGTACCAGGCTAACCTGCTGTTCTTTAGCCACTTTAAAGGTGATTGATCCATCACTCTCCAGTGGATTAGGAAAGTTGGTGAATTCAGGAGTAATCGTATTGATCGATCGTGATCCAAGAGGATCAGAACCGGACCAACTGTTGTTGTACCAGTAAGCATCGGGTCCACAGGTAATTAAATCAGCGGTTTGTCCACCACCATTGTAACTGAAGATCACATTGGCGCAATTGGCTGGAATCGTAGCGGTATTCCATGCTCCGTTGTTAGTCATTGCTGTGCCTGGCCATGCACCCATCAAAGCATTTTGATTATCGTCCCAGGCATACACGTGGGTGTAACCTTGCGCATAGACATTTAGGGAATTGCCACCGCCACCGCTAAGTGGGTCGTTAGTATGCCATGTGCCATTATGATAGTATTCCGCCGTATTACAAGTGGATAGATTGGCCGTTTGATTGCCGCCATTGTTGCTGAAGATCACATTGGCACAATCGTCATTAATCGTTGCTTCCAACCAGCCGTTGGCACCTATGGTCAACGCAGTACCAGGCCAGGCACCCAATAAAGCATTCTGATTATCATCCCAGGCATAGGCGTGAGTATAACCCTGAACTTTAACTGTAAGGGAACCACTGTTCCCACCTCCACCTGAAGTGGGGTCGGTAGCATGCCAGGTACCATTGTAGTAGTATGGCGAAGTATTGCAAGTGTTAAGGTCAGCAGTCTGGCCACCACCATTATTGTTGAAGATGATGTTGGCGCAATCGGAAGCAATTGTAATTTCCAGCCATCCATTCGAAGAAGGAGATAAGGCTGTTCCGGGCCATGCACCTAATAAAGGGATTTGGTTGTCGTCCCAGGCATAAGCATGTGTGTAGCCCTGAGCATAAACGGTCATTGAGCCTGTATTGCCCCCGCCATTGTTGCCTATATCTTCGGACCAGATCGCATAATTTGTTCCGTACGTATCCAATGTCCATGAGCCTCCCTGACCTTCAGCGGCAGGATCACCCCAGTTGCTGTAGCCCATTTTTAGGTACACAGTTTTGTTCGTTCCCTGAATAGAAGCCACGTATAGTCCAGCCTCAGAACGATGAATGGTTACGGGACTCTGACTATGGATACCCGCATCCTTACGTACCTGGATCAATGCAGCAATTTCATCGTGAACAGCTGTTCCCCATTCGTACATGTGACTCCAGAAGATCGTAGGGATACCCGGATGGCTGAGGAGATAGGCATAGGCCTGTCCTACATTGGTTCCGTTCAATACATTGTTTTGTGGGTCATAATCTGGCGTATCGTGATTCTCGATAAACGTAGTATTATTTCTTGGATCCCAACCGATACCTCCGGACGGTGAGCCCTGATAGGCCAGGTAGGAATAGTTATTGTCCCTAATCACACCTTTGAGTGCATAGTAGGTTGGGAAATCAAAAGCGGTTGATCCTGAGGCATCTATCCAGTCCTGGATTACTTGTTTGTCGGAGTTCCAGTTTTCACCCACAGAGAAAGTTGGGCTGGTATGATTGTTATATTCGGTGATGTAATACGGATCAAACCCGTGAACAAAATCGTATCTCCAGCCATCATAGCCAAGGGCTTTCAGGTTGTCAAGAAATCCTTTGATGTCATTCTGTACATATCCCTGAGTATGATCCACATCTCTGGCAGCGGCGTAAGGAGTGCCTGTATCATTGTTGCCTCTTAGTCCAATAGAAGTATATTCTGGCTGGCTCCATACTTCGTCATTGGCCGTGATTGAATTGGTACCCCAGGTAGGATTGGTAAAGTCCACCCAGTTGGTAGAACCGACCCGGTGATTGATCACAATGTCCGCAATGGCATCAATCCCGGCATTTCCCAATGCAGTCAGTAAACTTTCATGCTCCGCCTCAGTACCGTAGAAATTGCTGAAGTTATTGAGTTCGCGAGGTAGATATCCTTCCCATGATCCTGCATCACTCGGTGGTGGTAACCAGATCATATCGATCCCGGAGGTCTGCATATCAGGAACTAGGCCTTCTACATATTCGTAGTAATCATTGAGGTGATCGTGGGAAGCTTCCCAATAAAAGCCCTGTATAAGGACTCGATCATCATTGGCTACTTGTGCCTTAGCACTGAATAAGGTCAGCAGTAAAAGTAAAAGCAAAGGGTAGATCTTCTTCATGTTCATGTGTGGTTTGGTTCTCAATTATTTAGGTTGACGAAAAAATTTGATTCTAATTTCTACCCTGAACACATCAAATTCGGCACATTTTATAATTTGAAACTTTTAAATTATAAGCTGCACCCCTTTGAAAATTCGTAGTTTCAATAACTTTCCAATCCACAAGCTGCAATAATTTTAAAAGAGAGGAATTTTGGGCATGAGGCTTTGTATCATCTTTTGTTTGGGGGTTCTGTTATCCAGTCAAGCACTTGCGGCCGACCAAGCTGATACTACCTTTTATAAAACCACCTTTATCATTGAGCAGTTGCCCTCTACTACGCCACACGATGCTTCAATTTATTTAGCAGGTAGTGCCTGGGGATGGTATCCGGATATTGAAGCCAACAAATTTGTAAGAAACGACAAAGGACAGTTTCAATTGACAGTGACCCATGCCGTAGATACCTTTCAATACAAGTTTACACGTGGTAGTTGGAAAGCCGTAGAAGGTCGATCCAATGGCAGGGCCAGGCCCAATCGCCATTTCGAACTAGCCGATGGTCATGTCATTCTGGTCACGATCGATTCCTGGGAAGACATTTCCATTGGGTCTTATGTCGTTTACATGTTTGCCTTGTTGATTTCGGCGCTGCAAGGAATCTTACTCATCATCGCAATCAATACGATCCGCAACAAGAACAAGAAGGCAAACGGCACGTTAAGTATTGTCCTTTTATTGATTTCCTTGTCCTTGCTGGGTAGGGCATCTACTTTTGACCCGTCAATTTTCAACTGGCAGCCCCGCTTGATCCTGGTTCCTGAACTTTTGCTTTTCACTTATGGGCCTTTGTTCTACTATTATGTGCACAAGCTTTTGGTGATTGACTTCAACAAAAGGCTGGTCCCCCTGCATGCCTTTCTTTTTGTGGTACAATTTGGGCTATATATTCCATACCTCACGATCAACAATCAAACCTTCATCTATCGGCTCATTGATAAAGAGCTTTTCCCAATCTTTGCGATAACAGGACTAGTCGCTTTGTTGTTTAATGTGGCCTATTGGTTTTTCAGCCGTCAACTGATCATTCAATACACACGTCAGGAATCACTGAATGAAAATCAAAAGAAATACACCCGTTTCCTGAATGGAATCCTGCGCATCAAAGCAATTTACTTGATTGTATGGGCCCTGACTGTGATCATCTATGCAGTAGGCGAGGCCACAGATTATGAACTGTTGTTCGTTGTTGAGCAAATGATTGATGTGCTTTGGCTCATCTTTTCGTTCATCATTTTCGCATTGGCGTATTACGCCGTGAAACACCCTGAAGTACTTAGAGAGAAGCAGAAATATAAAGATCAATCGATCAAAAAGACAGAGCTTGACCATATCCTGGAACGACTGGAAGTGATCATGCAAGAAGACAAGGCCTTTCTCGATCCCAGTTTGACCTTGAATAGCCTGGCCTACCTCGTGCCAACATCTACGCATATGTTATCACAGGTGATCAACGAGCAATTCAATAAAAGCTACAATGACTATGTGAATGGCTATAGGATCAATGAATTCATCACCCTTGCAAAAGTAGATGATCAGGAGTCCTTTTTGTCACTGGCATTTCAAGTTGGATTTGGTTCCAAACCGACCTTTAATCGCGCCTTTAAAAAGCTTAAAGGAAAAACCCCTAAGGAGTATTTTAAGGAAGCGGTTTGACATTGAGAAAAAACTCATTCCTGCCTATCGGCAAGGCATGGCTCGAAAAATGGGCTCTAAATATTCAAAGAGAACATTTTGTCCCAGCGGGGAACCGTCGGGAATCTCAACAGCGCGAGATATTAGATGTTAATCAAGAATGTAAAATTCTCAGAAAGTCCCACAATAAGTAATCGGTTAAAATAGATGCACTGATGGCTTTTTTTCACAATAAGTCTAAGCTCAAATCTGCAACGGTTATCTAGAACCTTCCAAAAACCAATTGATACCTTCACAAACGATTTGATCATCATCATATCCGTGACCTTTTCCTTCATGAATAAAAACTTCATAGCTCTCCTTGCTTTTGCCTAAGCTATCTAGTTTTTGCTGCATTTTATTCGCATGCCATCTCGTTGTGAGGTGGTCATCACCTCCCTGATGCAATTGAAATGGAGGAAGCTGATCAGCGAAAAAGTAGGGCGAGCTGGCAATCAGATTTTTTCTGATGTCAGCTTTTGACAAGCCGGGTAAGATAAAAGCACGAGACAAAGAACCTCCAACTTGTTCATTGTCATAAACATATCGATCTACGAACTTGGTGTGTGTAGAGTTGACAATGATGAAGTCTGCTTTGTCGGTAAGTCCTCCGATGATCAACGCCACCGTAGCTCCACGACTTAGTCCATTGATCAGTACAGGAGTAGCGTCCGTTTTGCCGTAATGGGCTTTGACTACTTCCAACAAGGTGATGGCATCGATCGCGGCGCCGTGCCAGACATCTCTAAAATTGCCTTCGGACCGGAAACAGAAATCATCTCCTTGTAATATATTTCCACGGTAGGAGGGCAAGACAGAGATGAACGCTTTGCGGGAAGTTTCACATTTGTTTCTGGTAATTGATTGTATTTTGGACACATCTATACTTGCTCCGCCACCTTCTAATTCCAGTAAGATCGGTGCAGACGATACGTCAATGCCTTTGGGAATTCGGATCGCACCGTAGTGGATATGCTCATCTACAGTATGAGCGATGACTTTGATGGTGTCACCATTGTCCTTAATTTCCTCATAAACAACCTCAGGATCAATTACTAGAAAACGTCGATTTTGCCATTCTTTCTTGATTTGGTCTATCTCAAATTGACTAGGTTCATTCAAAAGTTCAATTATGGAAATGTCTCCAGATGGTTCAGGGTAGGTTTTATCCTGATCATAGTTTTCACAACCATTTATGCCTACATTGATCAGGTAATTGAAGTTTTGGTCGAACTGAAGAAAAAAGATATCCAGACAAATGAAACTGAAGCCAAAGATTATAAAAGGATAGAATTTTTTTCCGAACCAGATCGCGATTGGCAATATGATAATTGGAACAAACCCAAAATCTATCACGGCTTTGAATAAGCCATTTGGAAGTGTAGGAGATACAAACCGGAAGACCCAAAAGCCACCCATGACCAGGGAGAGAAACAGAAAGATCCGGTACTCCTTTAGTTCAGTTGAGCGACCTCTCAAGTTCAAGAAGAGAAGTATCAGTGATAAAGTCAATATGAAAAATACCCAACTGTAAAACACTAATTTAGGAGAGAAAGGTAGTAGACCCGCAAAACCTGCTTGTCCCGCAAATCCCATGATCGAGGCGATTATACCGATTGTAAAGAACCAGCCTGGTTTTTCTTCAGGTAGGTTTTTAACCAAAAAGAATTGGAATAAGAAAATCAGAACAAATCCTGCTGCGAAATACAATTGCGTGAACCATAGGAACTTCCCATAGAACATGAGATCAATGGCAAGACTAAATCCGTGGAGAAAAAGGATGGCAAGTACAAACAAGCCTGCGGCCAACATGAGATTATTCCAGACAAGCAGGCGTTTCTCCTTCAAAGACCTCAGGATCAAACCTGAATATAGGATGGCAATGATGGAAGCACCAAACAAGATTAAAACCGCCCCAATCTGCAAGTTCCTGCCTAGACTGAAACCTAATCCAGTGAGATAACAGACAAGAGCAAAATTGAACAGTAGCAGTTTTGTTTTCATATTGGATTAGTAGCTTATTAGGCCAATTTATTACAAGCTGGGTTCAACGAGAATTTTCTTTATTTCTTATATTTTATATAACAAATAAAAATGAGACGCGTATATTTGTTCTATAAAGTATAACTAATGACATGGCAAAAGAATACCTTGGAGAGTTAGAGGAACTGATTTTGTTGCTCATTCTGATGTTGAAGGAAGAAGCATATGGATTGGCGATCAGAAAGGCTTTGCGTGAACATGCTGGGCGAACCGTCACTATAGGCGCGGTACATGGGACTGTGAATCGATTGGAAAGCAAAGGGTTTGTAGAGTCTAATCTGGGTGGCGCAACCGATGAAAGGGGAGGTCGCCGAAAACGCATCTTTACTTTAACCGCAGAAGGAAAGTCATTGCTTCATAAAAGTCAGGATGTAAAAGTGAACCTTTGGCGTCAAATTCCAGAGCTATCGCTATCTAACACGCAATAAATTGAATTCGTGAAAAGCTCCCGAAAACGACCACTGGAAGAAAGAATTCTAGAGTGGTGCTGCCGTGGTGATTTCCTCGAAGAAATACTCGGAGATCTCTACGAATACCGCGAAGAACTAGAAGAATATCCTGCCTGGCAACGTCCATGGAGGTTTTGGTTCCAGGCATTTAATTTCATCAGGCCCTCATTAGCCAAAAAACTCATCAACATTCAAAAACTCAATTTACTCGGTATGATCTTACATAATTTCACCATCACGTTTCGAGGTTTTCGCCGACACAAATCAAGCTTTCTCATCAATCTGATAGGACTATCAACAGGTTTTGCTGCCTCGATTCTTATTGCTTTGTGGGTACTCGATGAATGTACCGTAGATAAATTCAATGCAAATGATGATCGTTTATATCGGGTAATGGCTCACTTTCAATTACCCGAACAGAAAGTTACCTGGGACTATACTTCTGGTAGGATGGCACGATCCATGAAAGAAGAATTTCCTGAAATTGATAAGGCTACTCGGATCAATAATCATTTCTTTGTTCCAGCAGGCGTACTAGAGACACCTCAGGGAAATTTGGAGATCGAAGGGATTTTCGCCGATCCTAATCTCTTTGATGTGCTGGATTATGAATTGATCACGGGCGATCCTGCTACCGCATTAACAGATTTAAAATCGATAGTAATCACTCAAGGGCTTGCTGAGAAATTGCACGGAAGTGTTGAAGGCGCTATGGGAAAAGACTTTCATTGGAGCAGTAGCTTATTTGATGAGACCTTTAGAGTGACTGGGGTGGTGGAAAGTCCTCCATCAAATGCTTCCATGCAGTTTGAAACGATCATCAATTACCAAATACTGGTGAACCGTGATAAATGGGCGGATGAATGGAACGGTGGATATGCAGAAACGTTTCTCTTGCTCAAAGAGGGAGTAGACCCCATGGCATTTGAAGGGAAAATAGTCAACTATTACGATGATAAGATCAACAATGACCGTTTTACCTTGTTCCTGCAAAAGTTTTCTGATCAATACCTTTATGGAGACTTTGAAGATGGTCAATTAATAGGGGGAAGGATTGAGAATGTTCGATTATTTCTACTCATCGCGATCTTCATTTTAGTCATTGCCAGCATCAATTTCATCAACCTAACGACTGCACAAGCTTCGATCAAACTCAAAGAAATTGGCATAAAGAAGTCATTGGGAGGGAGCAGGCAGCAATTAATTGGACAGTTCCTACAGGAGTCTATCACCTTGTCATTTGTCTCTATATGCATGGCTGTCCTGCTGGTGTATGGCGTCTTACCCATATTCAATCTATTGACAGGAAAAATATTGGTTCTTGACTTACTTTCAATAGGAGGATATTTGTTTCTGATGGGATTGGTATTAGGCCTGCTCGCAGGAATTTACCCTGCGTTCTATCTTTCCTCCTTTTCAGCGATTAAGATCATACGAGGACAGTTATCTCTGGGAGGACAATGGATTAGAAAGATATTAGTGATCATTCAGTTTGCCATTTCATTGGTCTTTATTGTTGAAGTGTTGGTTATCCACCAACAACTTGATTTCATGGAGCAAAAACCTCTTGGCTACAACCGTCAAAATGTATTGACTTTTAAAGGTAGAGGGGCTAGAGAAGTGGACTTGCAGGCCTTTAAAAATGAATTGAGTGCGATCCCCGGAGTAAGTAGTGTCTCCTCGATGATGGGGGCTTTTCTGTGGGGGAATGACAGTGGAAGTGGCTATATATGGAACAATGAACCTGAAAATGCCAATTATCTATTCAAATCTCCAAAGATGGGATATGGTGTGCTGGAAACGCTCGAAATAGAATTAGCAGCGGGTAGGTTGTTTGACCCTGAACGAAATGATGATCGAACGAAGGTGATCATCAATGAATCTGCTTTGAAGATGATGAACATTGAAAATCCAATTGGCTACAAATTGGGATATGGCCAGGGTGAAGAGAAAAGAGAGATCATTGGGGTGGTCAAAGACTTTCAATATGGATCGATGCATCAGGAAATCGAACCAGTTCTGATTCGATTTCGTGAAAACGGACGAAATTTTATTCTTCGACTGGAGCCAGGTACTGAGATTTCGACTATCGACAAAATTGAATCACTTTACAGTCAATTCTATCCAAAATACGTATTCAATGGTCGATTTCTGGATGATTCCTATTCCGCGTTGTATGATACTGAACAGCGCATTGGTGGTCTCTCCGGATATTTTGCCCTACTTGCGATTTTGATTTCATGTTTGGGTCTACTTGGCCTGGCTACTTTCACGACAGCCCGAAGAGTAAAGGAAATAGGGATCAGAAAGGTAATGGGGTGCGAAACCTGGAGAATCATTTACTTGCTTACTTCAGACTTCACCAAAATGGTGCTCATTGCCATCCTTATTGGAATTCCTTTGAGTTACCTGGCTGGAAATAAATGGCTGGAAAACTTCGCTTATGCCATTGACCTGGAATGGTGGCTTTTCGTTCTCGCAGGAATCACAGCACTATTAATTGCCTGGTTTACCGTCGGAATCTATACGGTGAAAGCCGCTACCGCTAATCCGGTCGAAGCATTGAAGGATGAGTAAGCCTTATGGCTGATTGTAGAAATAGGTTTCCTTGACGATTCTGCCTTCAGCTACTTCGTAGACAATGATCTCATCGATTTCTATGAGCTGACCAGTCTTTAATTGCAATTTGGAATACATCTTAATGGCGAAGTGATCTTTGGCGTTCAATGGGGTTGAAAGTCTTCCCAAGATGCAATGCTATCAATGAATTGCTGTTCTTTAATCAAGAGCTTTTCAAGTCCTTTGGTAATGGGTTTAGGGTGAAATGAAGGCTCGATACTCACGACATTATCGTCGAACAGCTCCTTTTGAGCTTCGATGAAAGCTTTGTTTTCCAATAAGGTGATCAAGCGATTACTGATCTGATTGATGGTCATTTTATTTCATTTATTTGAATCACAAATGACTAAAAATGCCAGTTTGATTTTATTGATCAATATCAAGAAAGATCACGATGGTTTTTCCTAAGTCGGCTTAGTGTTTCCTCTGAAAGGCTCAATAATGATGCAATGTGCCTGGCAGGAATGTCTAGAAAAAGCCTGGGGTGTTTGGAAAAGAGTGCCTGATACCGATCTTCAGCTTTCAAGGTGAGCAATTCGTATGTACGGTATTCCAGTGCACTGATTGCTTTTGATAATAGTAAGTTTTCGAAGGTCAACCATTCTCGGTATCGATCACACAGCATGAAATGACTGTCCCTTTTGATGACATGTACCTGACATTCCGTAATGGCCTCTATGTTCCAAATCCCGGGTACTTGATTGATGAAACTGGACACAGAAGTGATGAATTTACCAGCTCCTCCAATCCAAACCGTGGTTTCCTTACCATCTTCTATTCGATACATACGCATGTAGCCGGACTCAATCAATGCGAGATGATTGGTGAGTTCACCAGCAGTAATGAGGCGTTGTTTTTTGGAGAGGTGTTTTACTTCAAAATAGGAGGAAATTTCAAGCAGCTCCCCGGGCTTAGCCTTAACATACTTTAGTAAGGTATTACTAAGGAAACTCATGATACAACCTTGAACATGATTTGTCCTACTTCTCTACTACAATCTTCTCTAAATCAATCTCAAAAAACTTTGAATCAGGGATCGGATTGAACCGATAGGGATCAATTTCATAGAAACCAACCTTCTGATACAATTCAATGGCAGGTTTCATGGTTGGCAGGGTGTCCAGGCGCATTTTCTGGTATTGCATGGATTTGGCCGCTTCTATCGCTTCCAATAACATGGTTTTACCAAGTCCGGAGCCACGAGCTGAAGTCCTTAAATACATGCGCTTCAATTCGCAAATGGTAGATTCAAACTTTCTGATCGCAAAGCATCCTGCCAATGCTTCTTTTTGGTAGATCAAGTAGAGTGTTCCCCATGGCTTGGAATATTGATGTTCAATATTTTCCATTTCCTCATCGAAGTTCTGAAAAGACAGATCCGTCTCAATTTGATCGGCATATTCCTTGAACAGGTCTACTGCCAATTGGAATGCTTCGGGGGATTTAGCCTCTTGAAATTGAATCATACACAATGATATCAGAAACCTGCCATTTGTAAATAATCGTGAGCAAGACTTTTGTCATTCTGGAAACATTCGCATCTTGTGCCCACGAATATTGTCTATGCTTCGATTATTAACCGTCAGTTTTCTGGTCGTTTTCCTTTTGGGGTGCAACGCTAATAAAATTTCTCGTTCTGACATCCGACATGCCCAGAAAATCTTTGGGATTGAATTCACCGCTAATCAGATCAAAACCATGCAAGATTACCTCAACCGAAATCGGGAAGGGTATGATTCGATGCGAGCTGATCCTGTGGGTTATGATGTAGTTCCCGCCATGCTCTTTGATCCGTTTCCAATAGGGTTTGAGATGCCAAAAGAAGGTAAGGTTTCGTTTCAGTTGAATGAATCTGTTAAGCTTCCTGAACATCTCAATGAATTGGCTTATTTCTCGGTAGCCGATTTATCAGTGTTGATCAAGACCAAACAAATCACATCTGTTGCATTGACGCAGTTCTTTCTGGATCGCATCAAGCAATATGATTCACAGTTAGAGGCTGTCATTACATTGTTGGAAGACAGGGCATTGCAGCAAGCCCGTCAAATGGATGAAGAGTTAGCTGCCGGAAAATACCGGGGATTGCTTCATGGTATACCCTATGGTACCAAAGACCTGATGGCCGTAGCGGGTTATAAAACCACCTGGGGAGCGGAACCCTATAAAGATCAGGTGATTGATGCCACCGCTACCGTAATCGAACAATTAGATGAAGCAGGTGCAGTACTCATCGCTAAATTAGTTTCGGGAGCGCTGGCGCGTGGAGATGTCTGGTTCGGAGGAAAAACGAAGAATCCCTGGGATCTGGATCAGGGGGCGTCGGGTTCTTCAGCGGGATCTGGGTCAGCAACCTCAGCAGGGTTAGTACCATTTGCATTAGGAACAGAAACCCTGGGATCGATCACTTCACCTTCCACCCGAAATGGCATTACCGGATTGCGTCCTACTTATGGCAGCGTCAGTCGAGCGGGAGTGATGTCACTTTCCTGGAGCATGGACAAGATCGGCCCGATGTGCAGGACGGTGCAAGACTGTGCGATCGTCTACGATGTGATTCGCGGAAAAGATCCTTTAGATCCCATGTCCACCGAAGCGCCATTTGGCTATTCCGATAATGGTCAAGTGTCTCGCTTGAAAATTGGATACTTCAAGGAACTGTTCGTGGACGATACAACAGCTACGGGTAAGAACAATCAGATCATGCTGGATAGCCTCCGATCTTTAGGATATGAACTGTTAGAAGCTAAAATGCCAGAGAGCCTTTCTAGGAAGGCCTATGACATTATTCTGAGAGCTGAAGCGGGTGCCTTCTTTGATCAATTGGTGGTAGAAAAAGGAGATCGAAAGATGGTCCAGCAAGAATCCTTCTCAAGAGCAAATTCACTGCGCCAAAGCCGGTTTATCCCTGCTGTGGAGTATTTACAAGCCAATCGTCACCGGAGGTTGCTAATTGAAGATTTTCATAAAGTCATTTCTCAATTCGATGTAATCCTGACACCTACATTTGGGGGCAGTCAATTGATCGTGACGAATCTGACCGGACATCCGGTGTTGGCCATTCCTTCTGGTTTTGACAAAGACAATCACCCTACAAGTATCTCTGTCCTCGGAAACCTGTATGAGGAAGGAAAAATCCTGGAGTTTGGAAAGATGCTTCAAAATCAATTTGATCATCACCTGAAGCATCCGCCAGGGTTTGAATGATTGTTTGAACTTGAGTTCATTCACCGGTCGATAAGCAAACCATTTGCTGCGGCATAGTAACCACCAATAGCGCCGATCACGTTGAGCGTACAATGTATGGCAATCCCCAGGTAGACGTTTTTTGTTTTCCATACGATTGTACTCAGAATGATGCCCATGGCGCATATGGCAATGAGGTTATGTGGTTGCCAGAAGTGATATAAGCCAAACATCATACCGTTCAAAACGGGTGCCCATTTTTTCAGAAACGCCATTCGCGGCAGCAAATAACCCCGGAAAAAGAACTCTTCGACTATCGGGCCAACAAAACCATCAATGAATATCCCCACCAGGAATACCCTGGCAATAAGCTCCATATCTTCTGTCCCGAATCCTGGATTAAAATACCATTCAGGGAGCCAGCTGAATATGCTTTCCCTCAGGAATATGCCTACAGGATACAGGGGAATATAAATCAGTAAGGAGATCAACATGCCTCCCAAAGTCCAAATCAGAAGTTGTTTAACAGAGAGTGATTGTGTGAATGGGATGAGTTGCTTAAATCCACCAAATTTCCTGCCAAGCCAAAGCATATGTCCGCCAACCAATGGTAGAAGAATGAGCAATTCGGCACTCAATAAAACGATGTGGGAGGGAAGTCCCTCTTCAATGATCAGTGGTGCGCATAAAACATAAAATATGGTTATAAAACACCCGACATAGAAATGTTCAAATACTAATCTGGGTAAAGTCAATTGTTGTGTAGCATGCATGAGATTTGAGTTTTGGTTCAAATCTGAAGATTATCGCTGCTACAATCGACCGAATACATGTATTCGAACCAATTATACGGTTTAATAACTGGATGGGAGTTTCCGTTTATTAAGTAGGATTGTGCTGTTTTCGGAAAGCACTGGGAGTAAGTCCTGTTTTCTTCTTGAATTGCGTATTGAATGAGGATTTGCTGTTGTATCCCACCTTATACATGACCTCCAGGATAGTAAGCTTTGGGTCAGGGTTTTTCGACAAGATCTCTTTCGCGGCTTCAATTCGAAAGTCATTGATGTAATCGTAGAAGTTTTTTCCTAATTCCTGGTTGATCACAAATGAAAGGGAGCGAGTGGAAGTGTTGAGCGCCTTTGCTACTTCTTTCAAGGTCAAATCTGCCTTTTGGAAGAGCTGTTCATTGCTCAATTGTTGGTTCAATCTCAGTACAAGTTTATTGACCTCCGTTGGCTCCATCTCAATCGTAGGAGTATTGACTTTTTGCAGATGAAAGACAGGTTGTTTCAAAGCGTCTAGCAATACTTTACTAATCAAAACGATAGATACAATCAGCACACTGAGTATGGCTCCGGATTGCAGGTATGAGGAAGATGATAATCGAATGATCGTGCTCAGGAAGGACACAACGAATATCACGAACAGTACTTGAAGGATATGTGAGGTCCATGATAAAGTCACATTGGAATAGAACTGCTTTAAGCTATTTTGATGTCGACGCAACCTCATCATGCTAAGTAAGAGGTAAATCATCATGTGTGTAAATAGAGGAATAAATGCCCATATCACCGGGAGAAACAGCTGTTTTTCAATGAGCATAGACGATACTCGAAGTAATGTCTCATAGTCGGCTTGTACATGAAAGAACGCGACAGCTAGTAAGGCCAGGAAATAGGGTGCCAGGTGAATGATATAGACGTTTTTCCATTTTTTACTGGAAATGATGTTTTCAGAAAAGAAATAGATCACGGGACCAAACAACAATGCCGAAGGGTCTTCCCATAGCATTAAAAATGGATATTGATGAAAGATGCCGCCAATTTGAAGCGCTGCATCTATCGCATTTGCACTCATCAGAAAAAAGAATACGCCAAGCCAGATAAAGCCTTTGGTTCGGGCATTGTTGTCGAAAGTTAGGAATGCGCCTAATAGCGCAAAAAGACTTGCATCAACAATGGCAAAAGGAACTACTGGCGTCATTTAATCTTAAATGATGATTGACAAATATATTGGTTACTGATGCTACACATAGCTTACAGCCTTTGTCCGACACCTATTTCATGAACGGCTTAGGAGTGATGAGTCCGACAATGTTTCCGGCGACATCAATGAACCAGGCAAAAGAACGACCATCTGGTAACGGAATAGGGCCGACTTTTCTTTGTCCTCCATTGGTCACTACTGCATCGAGATCTGTTTCAATATCATCTGTCTCGATGTAGACGGTGATGTATTGTTGTGGGGCTTTTGGGTCCAATTGATTGAGATGTCCGGGTAAATACTCAGGATCAGCAGCATTGATAGAAGCTGACCTTCCGATCGGTTCAATGTTCCAGTCAAATACGTTTTGATAAAATGCTGAAGTTGCGGCAATATCGCTGCATCCAATTTCAAAATGAACCACTTTCTTTTTCATGAGGATAGTGTTTTCGAACAAGTGTGAAAAATAGGATTACCTTGAAGGTATCTGAATTATGATTGATGCATGATCATCCCACGATAACGAGATCAAAATTGGTTCTTTTGGGTGATCGATTTCATCTTTTTGTGATGAAATGAAATAAACTTGGAGTTTTTGGGTGATATCGGTTACTCAAATGGAACATTATCGTAAAAGGTGAATAAATGGATGTAATTGAAGAAAGTCTGGTCAAGTCGCGAGAGCACATCATTCGCGAATGCTACGAGGAAGTTTTTCCAAAAGCGGCCATGTACATTCGGAAACAAGGCGGGGATTTGACTGTTGCTAAGGAGGTATTTCAGGAAGCATTGGTTTTGTATTATGAAAAACTAATCAGTCGGTCCTTTGAACCTGATCAAAACCATCAGTCCTACTTTATGGGAATGGTCAAGAATCGATGGCTAAAACATCAGTCAAAATTGTCTCGAATGTCACATCTGGACGAGATGGATTGTCCGAATGAAATCACTCCAACATTGGTGACACAAAGGCTGCTTCTATTCCTAAAACAGTCAGGTGAACGATGCCTGGACTTGTTGCAATCATTTTACTACGAGCATAAAACCATGAAAGAACTGGCGGGCCGTTTTGGATATGCCAGTGAACGTTCAGCCACGGTACAGAAGTACAAGTGTCTGGAAAAGGTAAGAAATGAAGTGAAAAACAAATCCCTGCAGTATGAGGACTTCTTTGAATGAGATCCGGGAACTGGAAGAATGGCTATTCAAGAAAGGAGACCTTTCTGATCGGTTGGTGACGGAAGCCAAAGTGTTTTCAAATCCTGTGCTTCGGGAAAAGGTCAAATGGCAGGCTCAATCTTATGAATTGGTCACCGCCTATGGTCGTCAAAAACTTCAGGAAGAGATCAGGCAGGTAGAAAAACAACTGTTTAGTTCACCTAAGTATCGGTCATTTCAAGACTGTATTCGGTCCATTTTCAAACATTAACATCATGAACATTCAGTCCAATTTGATCCCCATGGTCATAGACCAAAGTAGTCGGGGAGAGCGCTCCTATGACATTTTTAGTCTGCTTTTGAAGGAGCGGATCATCTTTCTAGGATCAGCCATCGATGATCAGGTGGCCAATCTGATTGTGGCACAATTGCTTTACCTGAACAGTCAGGACCCGAAAACGCAGATCGATATGTACATCCAGTCCCCGGGAGGAGCGGTCTATGCAGGGTTTGCCATTTATGACGCCATGCAAATGATATCTGCACCAGTTTCTACAGTAGCAGTTGGTTTCTCCGGAAGTATGGGAACGGCCTTGTTGACCTCAGGAGATAAAGGAAAAAGGTACGCGTTGGCACAAGCCACTATCCATCAGCACCCTGCGGGTGGTGGATCAAGGGGTTATACGGAAGATGTTCGCATTGCTACACAGGAGCAAGAGCGGTTGCATGCACAATTGTTTCATATCATGGGGCAGAATAGTGGTCACACCTGGCAAGAACTGGATGAATTATTTCGCCGGGACCGATTCATGAATGCAATTGAAGCCAAAGAACTAGGGTTTGTGGATGAGGTACTAGGGGATACTTCTAATTTGGTGAAAATGGACGTTAATTCGCCACATGTGCATTTTTATGGTGATAAGGAAGCATCTCAATCACATCATCAAGACCAAAAGTCTGTGAAATAACATTTCAGCCAGGATTAATTTCCGACCTTTAGGAAGTTAATCCAAGGTGAATATGACAGGGTATCGCAAGTTTTTATTTTTTGTACTCTTCTTTATCACATTTCAAGCCTATGCCCAACGCTTTGATTTAGGGGTAGCTGCGGTCTATGGTGATGACATTAGCAAGTTCGGTCAGAATACACGATTTTATGTGAATACCAATGATCATCGGTTTTGTTTAGGGCCGGAGTTTTCCTGGTTTCTGGAGGACAGTAAAATGGTAGGAGGAGAGGAACTGCAGCGCAATCTCGTGGAGTTCAATTTCAATGGCCATATGAATGTTGAGCTATTCGGACCTTTGATGTTTTACCCGTTGATCGGCCTTAACTACAGTGTAGAAAAAGAAGATTACCTGCATAATGGAGAGGTGGAAGAATCAGAGACCCTGAAAGAGTGGGGGTTTAACCTGGGTTCCGGGTTGCATTATAACCTGGGCAAAGACTGGATCATCTTCGCGGAGTACGATCACCTCTTTAGCAAACTCTCCCAAAATACCCTGACTTTTGGTCTTCTCGTTGGTTTTGGAAAGATCAAAGGAGGTGAGCATCATGCAGAAGGGCACTAAGGTCCAGATTATATTCACAAGATGATAATGGAGGTCTTATCGATGCTCCTCAAACCACTCCACAGCCAGCTTCCATAATTCCTTTTTCTTAGAGCTAAAGAACTGCATGTGACCTAAGCTGGAAAACCCTGATTCCTTTGGATTTAAAGTAAGGATATCAGCTTTAGTTTTAGTATAAATACGGATCATGTCCTTCACATTATTCAAATTGGCAATGGCGTCATCAGTTGCATGGACCCATTTGGATGGTAGAGTGAGTTCATCATAAAAATGTGATTCTATGGCTTTCCCAAAATCATTGGCCACATAGCCCGGCCTTACGCACCATTTTGACCACTGCAAGGCTACATTCTTTGGAAGTGGCTCACCCATGCCCATCCATTGATTATTTGCCTGACCGAAAATCAGAGAACTTACAGGCATAAATACCTTAAGGAAAAAGGAACCCTGGACTTTAAAAGGATAAGGGATATTTCCAATGTACCCCGACGAACATGCGTAATTGAACATAGATTTGATTTCCAAGGCATTCTCCATCAGGCCAAGTAGCTGCCCACCAGCACTGTGACCGATTAAGTGATAGGATGCATCAGGGAATTGGGTCTTCAGCTCTTCCAAAACAGCAGTCATGTCAAGTTTACCCCAGTTGATCAGAGAAGCATTAACAGTATTGATATTACCCTGATGGGATTTGCCAATCCCACGGTTTTCAAAGCAAATCACACCATAACCTTGTTCCGCCAGATAGGTAGCTAATCCCATGTAGAAGGTTTTCTTGATACCCGTAGCTGGTGCAATCATTACTGCGGCTTTGGCTTTATTATCCGGTTCGAACAAGGCGGCCGATAGCTGCACACCATCGGAACAATTGATCAGGAATGAAGAGTTGACTTTAACGGACATGAAAGAAGGCTTTGTTATGCATGCATACTAAATTAGTGTCTTCTTCGATACTTATGTAGTTCTATACCAGCAAATTCATCAAACCATACCACCAATCATCAGAACCTGTAGCTACATCAAATATGGTTGCTGTTAGATTCGAGGTTTCTTAACGCATTGGATGATGAATCGAATTTTGATTGGCTTGTTGTTTGCTTCGGTGATTGCCTGTACGCCAAAACCTAAAAATATCATTACGCCCTGGTCACCGTATGACGAGACGGAAGAATTGGCGGCCAATGAAGATCATGAAATTTCCAGAATGCAGTATAAACTCATTCAGAGTAAATACCTGGACAAAAACGATATCTGGGCGGATGTTCAGGAACAGATTTTATACTTCACGGAAGAGCAATATCAGGCATTAAGTCCCTTGATCTTTGAGCAGGATATTCTGGACATTCAGGAATCCATAGAAGCAGGACAATTGACCTATGAGCAGTTGACGCAGTGGTTCCTTTACCGAATCGTCAAATATGAGAATGATTCCAATATGACTTTGCATACGATCATTTCGATCAATCCTAATGCGGTCGCAGAAGCCCGACAAAAGGACAAGGAACGAGCAGAAGGTAATCACCCGATATTCGGGATGCCAATTCTGCTGAAAGACAATATTGGAACGGATGGGATGCCTACCACGGCAGGTGCCCATGTCCTGCAGGAGAATAGTTCCTCAGATGCCTTTATTGTGGAACGCATCAAAGCAAAAGGCGGGATCATTTTAGGAAAAGTTAACCTGAGTGAATGGGCTTATTATTTCTGTGCAGGCTGTCCTGTTGGATACAGTGCCATCGGTGGCCAAACGCTGAACCCTTACGGTAGAATGGAATTTGAAACCGGTGGTTCAAGTGCTGGAAGCGGAACCAGTATGGCAGCCAGCTATGCTGTCGCAGCGGTTGGTACAGAAACTTCAGGATCTATTTTGTCTCCTTCAAGTGCCAACTCAATCGTGGGTTTGAAACCGACCATCGGACTTTTGAGTAGGGACGGAATTGTACCCATTTCAAGCACGTTAGATACACCAGGCCCCATGACCCGTTCTGTTTTTGACAATGCCATTTTACTTTCCGCAATGACCGGAGAAGATGATGCAGATGAAACCACGGCAGCCGCTCCTGAGCAAAAGCCGTATTGGCAAGACTTGCCTATGGCTACCTTAGAAGGGGTGCGATTGGGCGTCAATAGCCAGTTTTTGCAAGACTCATTGTATCAGATTGCAGTAGAACAAGTACAGGCCATGGGAGCAGAGGTCGTGGAGTTTGATCCCGTCCAAGTCAATTTTCAAGGTTTCCGTACGTTCCTTAATGCGGATATGAAAGTGGACCTTCCTAAATACCTGGCTGATCATGCATCGGACAACATTACGATCAAAACTGTGGCTGATGTAGTAAAGCACAATTTGCAGGATTCACTTCAAAGAAGCCCATACGGTCAGGCTTTGTTAGACGGTATTGTAGAGGAAAGTATTTCAGAAGCAGGGTTTGACAGCCTGAAAGCCCGCTTTTTGTCAGAAGCGACCCGATTCTTTGAGACCCCCATGCAGGAACATAACCTGGATGCAATCTTGTCAATCAATAATTTCAATGCAGGGCATGCGGCAATGGCCAAATATCCTTGTTTAACCATTCCCATGGGTTATTTGGAATCCGGACAACCTAGGAACCTAACCTTTATCGGGCGTCCATGGTCAGAGGATCAATTGTTGCAATTGGGGTATGCTTACGAACAACAGACGCTTTACCGTAAGTATCCTGCGAATTATCCCTGATAGATTGGAGTAAATTTTAACATCTTTGGCCCTCGAGGTTAAAAAAGGCTAAAAATCATGGAATAGGCACAATCTTGGAGATATTCGTGCCTGTGAAAAGACTCCCAATCACATTTGCTTGTTTATGTGTGCTGACCCAGGTGATGGCGCAACAGTCCATGATTACAGGACATTTGCTGGACTCTACCAGTCAGGAGCCGCTGCAATTTGCGCATGTTCAGAATGTCGATCAGGCACTAGGTACGCTGACGGATCGCCTTGGTCGATTTCGAATTCCAGCACAGGTAAAGGATACAGTGGTTTTTTCGATCGTAGGGTATCAAACCCTGGCATGGATCATTACAGAAAAGCATTTGTCAGATACTGCATTGACGTTCAAACTTCCCGCTGATACCGTGTTACTGAAGGAAGTGACTATATCCGAATTACCCACTGAAGAAGAATTCAAAAGGCGCATACTTGCCACGAAGGTTGAGGATACTTCATTTTGGTACCATGGGGTGCCCGAACCTGTCTTCACAGGAGATAAAACATTGGAAAAGAAGTATATTAATAATCCGTTAGTCATTCTGGCGCACCCTATCTCTAGCTTGGGCTATCATTTCAGTAAGAAGGAAAAGGAACGTCGGAAAATGCATGAAATCAATAAGAGAGCATTCAAGAGAAACCGTGTAGATATGAAATTTACACGTTCATGGGTAGGAGGGGTCACTAGCTTGAAAGGAGATGTCCTGACTGATTTCATCAGTTTCTGTAATTATGACGTAGCATACCTGGATGAAACGCCGCTTTACATGATCCAGGAAGATCTGTTGGTGAAACTGGACGAGTTCCAACAGATTGCTAAGGAATAACCTGCTTTATCGCTACTACGGTAACCCAATCTGTAGTTGCCTCGTATATTTGCCACAGTTATGAAAAAAACCATTTTGATCCTGATTGCCATAGGGATGGCGTTGGGGTCAGTTGCACAAAACAACGAAGCTTCACCACTTGATAATTTACCTCCTTATATCCGACAACTTACACATTTTGGCGAGCGTGCCGACTGGTCGCTGAACGGAGAGAAGATCATGTTTCTGGAAAAGACCTTTGGGGACGTTTATGAAGTTGAATATTTGACAGGTAAGATTCGCCCCTTGACCCATCACTTTTTTCATGAAGGTTTTGTTCGGGCACTGTATTTAGCTAATGGTGATATTTTGCTATCCGGTTCACGAGTATTTGATGCAGGAGATCCATGGAAAAGCAGAGATGCGCGAAACGCAGAGCTATGGGTACTGAAAGCGGACTTATCAGGTCCTCCGGTTCCTTTGGGTGTGCATTGTAAGGAAGGCCCGGCAGTTTCCCGGTTACAAATGAAAATTGCCTGGGCCCTGGGCAATCACATGTATCAGGGTGAAATTGCCTACGAAAATGGAGTGCCCAAGTTGGTCAAGACAAAATCTCTATTCACAAATGCGGATTTACCACAGACCACTATAGGATGGACACTGGAAGCGCAGAACTTTCGATTGCCCAAGGAAGAAGAGCTGATGTTTATGGCGGTGAAAAGCACCGGAAAGGCCGCTGCTGAGGTCATGGGTTTCAATACCAAAACAGGCAGTTTTGTCAATTATACAGAGAATCCTGAGATGTACGATGAGCCGGAAGGTACCTTTCCTGATGGGAAGCGGATCCTTGTAGAAAGCAACAGGCACCGTCCCGAATATCACGGGATGCAAAGTTTCTTGACACTGGATATTTATGAGCTGTTGTTGGATAAATCGGGCTACATGGAACGGATTACCTACTTCAATGACAACCCCAAATACAAAGCTTCAAACCCGGTGGTCAGTGACGATGGCGGATTCATCGCCTTTCAATATGCCCTGACCGAAGATGCCGCAGGACGGGGCCGAGGTATTCTAGTAATGGATTATGAAGCCTGGAAGGCGAGTAAGAAGAAGTGATTGATCCTCCTCAGCGTCATTCTTCGAAGACGCTGAGGAAACAGGATTTTTCTAAGCTGCTGACTTGGGTTATTACGGACTTAGTTTCAAGTCAACTCCTCCCAATTCTCCATAGCAAAGTGTGCTGCCCTGGCTGTAAGAGCCATGAAAGTCAATGAAGGGTTTTGTGTTGCCGTGGATGTCATACAGGCGCCATCTGTCACAAAAACATTCTTACAGGCATGCAGGCGATTCCACTTGTCTAGCATCGACGTTTTGGGGTCTTTTCCCATACGAACACCACCCATCTCATGAATGTCGTTCCCAGGATTTCGACCATTATCTCTGGTGCCAATGTTGGTGAAGCCAGCCTTTTCAAACATGTCCGTGAATTGCTCAAAAAAGTCCTTCAGCATTTTCTCGTCATTGTCGTCGTAATCGACATCAACATGCAGCAAGGGAATGCCCCATTGATCTTTTTGTTCCGCACTTAAAGCCACGAAATTGGAAGCTTTTGGAATGGTTTCTCCCATCATGTGAGAGCTTACATGCCACAAGCCGTCCTCTTGTGTAGCCAATAAGTTTTCGGCGAGCGTTGCTCCAAATCCTTCAGTATTAACCGGTCGGTTTGGTCGAGCTCCGAATCCTGCAGCATAGCCCCTGAGGAAGTCCGTTTCTTGCAGTTTCACATTGCGGAACCTGGGTAAATATGCGCTGGTTGGTCTTCTGCCCTGAGTCGTTTTATTAGGATGACCTTCATGGGTACCCCAGATATTTCCCCGATAATTATGGAACGCGATGTATTTTCCCAATAGGTCATTATCATTTCCTAATCCATTAGGGAATCGATCTGACGTGGAATTGAGCAAAATGAGGTTCGTGTTCAACGTGGCTGCATTAACGAAAATCACCTTTGCAAAGTACTCCGTAGTTTCATTTGTATTGGCGTCGATTACCCTGACCCCAGTAGCACGACCTTCCTTTTCGTCATAAATGATCGAATGAACGACCGAATGCGGCCTCAAGGTAAGATTGCCTGTTTTTTGCGCCCAGGGTATCAAGGTAGAATTGGCATTGAAATAACCACCAAAAGGACATCCACGTTCACAAATGGAACGCGAAGCACAAAGCCCACGACCTTGTTGCTGGAAGATAGGCTTCGTTTCTGTCAAGTGTGCACAACGCGCATAGATCACATGACGATCATCATAGTTTTGCTTCACAGAACCTTGAAAGTATTCCTCCACGCAGTTCAGGTCCCAGGCTTTCAGGAAATCACCATCCGGAAGCGTGTCCAGGCCGTCACTATTCCCTGAAACTCCAACAAATTGTTCGACATACGTATACCAGTCTTTCAGGTCATTGTATCGAATGGGCCAATCCACCGCAAAACCATCTCGTGCGGGCCCTTCAAAATCATAATCACTCCATCGCTGTACTTGTCTGGCCCACATGATGGACTTACCACCGACCTGATAACCACGTAACCAATCAAAAGGCTTTTCCTGGATGTAAGGGTGTTCATTATCCTTAGCAAAGAAGTGTGTGGTATCTTCCCGGAATGCGTAACACCTTGAAGCGATCGGGTTTTCTTCTTTGTTTTGCCTGGAAAGCTGGCCCCGGTGTTTGAATTCCCAGGGCAACATGTTAGTTGTTGGGTAATCTTGCAAATGCACAACATCCCGGCCTCGTTCCAGTAACAGGGTTTTCATGCCTTTTTCGCAAAATTCTTTCGCTGCCCATCCGCCGGTCATTCCTGCACCGATCACGATGGTATCAAAGTGATGATCTGTTTGTTGGGGCATGGATTATGCGTTTACGTTTTTACAACCCAGGTAATACCCCGGAGCAAATTCAAAATCTAGTTTTTCAGACATGAAGAATTGAGATGAAGTGTAATGTCGAACCGTCAGGTTTTTGGTGGTCGATAAAAAGTATTTGAGGCTTTTCGGGTAGATATCGGAATGGGTAATTTCGGTAAAGAGCAATATGTGTTGTTGCTCATTCAATTCCGTAAATGATTTTTGATACTCGTCCTTGATCAATTGTTTGAAGAGTTGAAATCCCCTGACAAACCTTGTGCTTTCCTTTTCACTATAAACATCGTTGACCATATTCAGGACAAAATCCTCAGGTGTTTCCATGGTTTCTATAGCTGTATCACCTTGAGGAAGAATGGCCTTCGTTAGTTGACCCATCAGATGATAGTCACCGGGAGCCAGGTTCAATTGATCAAATACAGGTTCTTTTTCTTCCAGTGAACAACCAGGAAGGAGCGCAATTCCTCCGGCAATCACAGCCAGGTTTTGGACGGCTTTTCTTCTTTTCATGGGAAAGGGTTATAGCAAACAGTGAATTTATCATGTTTATTACGCAATGCCATAAATCGGTACAGCCGTCGCCGTAAAGTGGAACATCTTCCTAGGGAGAATAAGTTGCAGTGTGCCTGTTTTCGATAAGTTTACAAGACCTGGCAACCATTTACCACTATATGTTCGTAATGCACTCGAATATCACTATTTCAATACTCAATATAATTTTTTCGGATACAGCTTCCATTAGATAATGTATTCGAAGGAATCTCACTAAAAGGACAAACAGAATGAATACAATGAAAAAAAATGCATGGATGGTTCTGGCACTACTGGTGCTGTTGGCCGCTTGTAATGATGATGAAACATTGACCAACAACATTGACCTAGGAGAAACAATCAATACAGATGTCTCTTTGGCCGACGGGCACCTCACTTATGGTTGGACCAACGTCCTGTTGGATTTAGAAAGGTACGCGCAGGGTCGACCCAATGGCAGTGCCAGAGCGATGGCCTATATCTACCTGGCGGCTTACGAAACGATGGTGCCGAACATGGAAGGCTATGCATCGATGGATGACCGGTTTCGTGGATTACGCATCAGAAACAGTGAAATAGAAGATGATGTGAATTTCGATCTGGCTTTAAATACGGCGTTTACAGTAGCTCTGGAGCATTTCTTACTGAATCTTCCAACCGAACAGCGTGCAGCGCTAGAGGCGGTGAGTGTTTCCTATGAAGAACAATTGGCCGCGGGGTTATCCGAAGAAGTAATCTCAGTTTCCAAAAGTTGGGGCAATTATGTCGCTGAACAAGTGATCGAATACAGTCAGGATGATGAAAATGCAGAACAGCAATTATTGGATCCACAGCCATTGTCTTATGAGCCACCGACCGGAGATGGTTTCTGGACCTATTCAGCCGATCCGGAACGTGCCTTGTTTCCGTATTGGGGTGAAAAAGCACGAACGTTCATCATTTCACCGGATGAAACCACGACTGTCGCACCCATTGAGTACAGCGAAGAAGAAGGGAGTGCCTACTATGAAGAAATGATGGAAGTGTACACGGTCAATAACGAAGCTAAAACCACTAATACCGAACAATTATGGATTGCAGAATTCTGGAGTGACGATGTAGAAGGCATGATGATGAGCCCGCCTGTGCGGCAAATTTCCATTGCCAATCAATTGGTGGCGAATTTTGACCTGGATCAGGAAACATCATTAGCTATGCTATTAAAGCTGGGTTTTGCCTTAAATGATGCTGCCGTAGCGGCCTGGAAATACAAATACGATTACATGGTAATGCGACCTAATGTTTTCATTCATGATTTCATTGATCCTGATTATCAGACCAATTTGTACCGATTAGTGTATTGGCCCAATCCAAGTTTTCCAGGCTATCCTTCCGGTCACAGCACGTTTGCATCCGCGGGAGCAGGAGTGATGATCGATTATTTTGGCAATGCGGTCAATTTCACGGATCGTACCCACGAAGGAAGAGAAGAGTTTTTGGGAGAGCCTCGAACCTTTGCCACTTTGGAAGACATGGCGGAAGAAAATGCCTATTCCAGAATTCCACTAGGCGTGCACCTGAGAATGGACTGTACCGAAGGCTTGCGATTAGGTTATGAAATTGCAGATGCGGTGAATGCGCTGGATATGAGTAGGGAATAAGGATCAGTCTAAAAATACAATGCCCTTATAGAATCCCCGAGTTCGTGGCGACTTGGGGATTTTTTTGGTTTTAGTTTAATAGACTACTATCCAAATGCTCATTCAGAGATAAGACTTTGATCAGCGTATCTATCTTGTCATCCATTCGGTAAGTACTGGGCATGTGAAACATTTCACGGAAAGCCATTTGGTGCATGCGATCCAGAAACAATCCCATGGCATTCTCATCTACATTGCCATCCATATAGGCTTGATAAATAACGCTGAAATGTTCGGCTCTGTGTTCGTAGTGTGGTGAATGATGGATCACCAGCCATGGCGCCCCGGCCGCCTCTTTGCCAACACACACTGTCGATGTTGGGGTATCCAAATTTTTCAAAGACCGCTACGATTCGAAAGTAGTTTTCTGTATCAGTCTGGTTGATTTTCTTCCACATGTTTTGATGCGCTTCTGAATCGTATCCGTGGGTTTCTACCAATTGCTTAGCCGCGATACGGTATTGTTGATCGAGGTTCAAGATGTTATCCAGGTAAGCCTGAAGCTTTGCATGATCCGTTAAAGCTTGAATTTCTTGTTCTATTTTGTTCAATAGTTCCTCATTGGGTTCATACAGCTTTTCAAGTTCATGCATCGGTTTTAAGCATGCACATAGCAGGATGCTCAGAAGTATTAATTGTCTCAAATGCTGTTCGTTTTTAGGCCAGCGACTTGACAACCTCTAGTGCCCGATCAATCTCCTCTTTGCTGTTATAAATATGCACTGAATGCCTCAATAAGGGTTTGCCTACCGATCTTGGCTGTAGCTTTTCTCTTTCCCACATGGTTTTCTGAAGGGTAGGGCCATCCATGCCGGCTACAGCGTATGTCGTTATTCCAGCGGCCATATCTGGATGGGTAGAAGAGTGGATGGTCACGTGATCCATTCCTTTTAGCCCGGCTCTTAAGTGATCTCCTAATTCTTTGACGCGACCAATCCACCGATCTTCTCCGATGGTATTGAAGAAGTCAACGCTGGCATCCAGGCCTGCTAAAACAGCAGGATTGCCCGTACCATTTTGCATCAATCGAAAGCCATGGTCTTTTTGGTTGTCCCAATTATAGCTTGCCAGTGTCGCCCAGATATCAGGTGCGACATCTTCATTGACGTACAGAATACCACTTCCTGCCGGAGCCAATAACCACTTATGCAAGCTGGAATAGTAGGCGTCGCAACCTATTTCCTTTACATCTACTTTGATCTGACCCACACATTGTGCACCATCCAGCACGGTGAATATGCCACGTTTTCGTGCTTCTGCACATATTTCTTTCACGGGCATCACCACGCCATAGACAGAAACAATATGAGGTATGGCAATCACCCTGGTTTTCTTCGTAATCTGTTCAAAAATGGCATCAAAGATCTCCTGAGGATCATTGGCTGGAATGGGAAGCTTCGCCTGCTTGTATACACAGCCTCTGCGCTTGGCGAGCAATTGCCAGGCACCAAATCCACCACCATGTTCCTGATCGGTATTGAGCAGCTCATCACCCTTTTTCAGGTCCAGTCCCATGCCCACGTAGTTCATACCGAACGTAGCGTTCTGAGTCAGTGAAAGTTCTTTATAATCGCAATTGATGATCTTTCCGATTTTAGTACGCAGCTCATCATAGGGAAAGTACCCAGTCAAAAGGGCAGGGCCACTGCCATTTTTATAATCCACTTCTGCTGCATGGGCTCCCCAGTGTGTCAGGTGTTGGATCATGGCGTTCATGGTATATCCTGAAGAAGGTCCCATGGTGCCGTTGTTGAAATAGGTTTGTCCTTCTTTGAGTGGAAATTGCTTTCGAACCATTTTCCAATAATCCTCAGGGTCGTTGTAAGATTGTCCAAGAGGTTCGAGGCTCCATTCTCGACTATGATCAAAAGAAACCAGCGGAAGGGCCAGCAGACTCGATGCACTGTTTTTAAGGAATTTTCTGCGATCAGACATGGTAAGGTTGGTAAGCTTCAAAGGCCAATTTAAGAAATCTTAAAATAGCAATGAATTTATACGCATAAGGTCATAATTCATGATGGTCCATGGTTTTTATGGATGGATGTGTTTGGAGGAATAATCAGGTCGGTAATTCGGTACAATTTACCAGCCATCTGGAAACATGGGCCTGCCAGCGTGATGGACATTTTTTACGATATTAGCGACGTATTTACCCATGCTGATGACTTATATGTATTCTACGATGATTTCCAGGTTGAAGGTGTTGATGTTGATGATTTTGGTAGTAACCATCATGATTGGTTGCAGCAACGAAAGATCAGGCCCGCCAAAAATTCTGGTATTTTCTAAAACCATGGGTTTCCGACATGGTTCAATCCCCGCAGGTCAAGAAGCCATTAAGCAATTAGGTACGGAGAATGGCTATGAAGTGGATCTTTCCGAAGCAGATTCTGTATTTACGGATGAGACCCTCTCTCAATACGCAGCGGTTGTCTTTTTAAGCACCACAGGCAATATCCTCGATCATTACCAGGAAGCAGCCTTTGAACGATACATCCAGGCAGGCGGCGGTTTCGTTGGCATCCACGCGGCCACAGATACGGAATACGATTGGGGATGGTACGGTAAGCTGGTTGGTGCTTACTTTCTTAGTCACCCGCATAATCAGGAAGCCACCTTCAAAGTAGAGGATAAATCATTTCCTGCAACTGCGCACCTTCCCGGGAATACCTGGATCCGAACCGATGAGCTTTACAATTTCCGAAAGATTAATCCGGACATCAATGTGATCCTTTCCATCGATGAATCTACCTATGAAGGAGGAGCCAATGGTGATTTCCATCCCATGAGCTGGTATCATGAGTATGATGGTGGTCGTTCTTTCTACACCGCACTAGGCCATACCAATGAGAGCTACACAGAGCCTGCATTTGTGGAGCATCTGAAACAAGGAATCGCCTACGCCATGGGCGATAATACTACTCCTGATTATGGAAAAGCGATTTCAACCATTCCTCCTGCTGCTGATCGCTTTTCGAAAGTGAAACTTGTCCAGGGAGCCTTTACGGAGCCTACGGAAATGACGATTTTGCCCAATCATGATGTGTTGATTGGCCAAAGAAGAGGAGAGATCTTTCATTACAAAGCGAAGACTCAGGAATTAATAGAAGTGGCGAACCTCGACGTTTACTGGAAAACACTGGATACTCCTGGTGTCAATGCCGAAGAAGGGCTAATGGGACTGCAAAAAGACCCTGATTTTGCGGATAATAATTGGGTGTATGTTTTTTATGCCCCGACCGGAGATGAGTGGGTGAACCGACTTTCAAGATTCAAATTCATCGATAGTCAGTTCCTGATGGATTCAGAGCAAATCATTCTGGATGTAGCAAGTCAACGAGAAATATGCTGTCACACAGGAGGTTCGATTGCTTTTGGACCGGATAACATGTTGTATTTATCTACCGGTGACAATTCCACTCCCTTCAATCAGCATGGTGCTAAATACGTGAACAATGGATATGCTCCTCTGAATGATCTACCGGGAAGTGAGCAATTTGATGCTCGTCGTTCGTCTGGAAATACCAATGACTTGCGTGGTAAGATCCTGAGAATCAAAGTAAACGGAGATGGAACTTACAGTATTCCTGATGGTAATTTGTTTCCTGTTGGTACCGATAAAACTCGTCCGGAGATCTTCACCATGGGACACAGAAATCCTTATCGTATTTCAGTAGATCCGAAAAAAGGTTGGGTGTATTGGGGCGATGTAGGTCCGGATGCTCGTGTAGATAGCATGGATACCCGAGGGCCAAGAGGATATGATGAAATGAACCAGGCCCGAGAAGCAGGAAATTTTGGATGGCCCTATTTCGTCGGTAACAACAAGGCGTATCACGAGTATGATTACGCTACAGGAACATCAGGTGAAGCGTTTGATCCTTCAGCTCCTGTGAACCGATCACGCAACAATACAGGTTTGACAGAACTGCCGCCCGCTCAGCCCGCCTATGTGTTTTACCCGTATGCCGATACCCCGGATTTTCCGCAAGTAGGAGCGGGAGGTAGAAATGCCATGTCCGGCCCGGTGTATTACTCCGATCTTTATGTAGGGCAGCCTAATGCATTGGATGAGCACTACGATGAAAAAGTATTGATCTATGAATGGATGCGCGGTTGGATGATGGCTGTCAGCCTTTTTCCTGATGGCACTTTTAATAAGATGGAGCCATTTGCCTCTAGCATCGATCTCAACAACTTAAGTGATATGGAAATGGGTCCCGATGGACGTATCTACCTGCTGGAATACGGTACTGCCTGGTTCCGTAAGAATGATGACTCAGGCTTGAGCTACATTGCATTTAACCCTGGCAACCGCCCACCGGTTGTAGGAAACATTAAAGCAGATCATGTTTCAGGAAAACTTCCCCTGACTGTTAATCTGGCTGTAGAGGCTTCAGATCCTGATGGAGATGATATCAAGTACCTGTGGCACATGGGCAATTCGGTGGTTGAAACAACAGAACCTGCTTTAGCTTATGAATACACGAAACCGGGAGAGTTTGAAGTGGTGGTGGAAGTGCAAGACCGAAATAAGGCCAAAGCCCTAAGTGATGAATTGGTCATTGCGGCTGGAAATGAACGACCTGAAGTACAGGTGAAGATTACCGGTGGTAATTCCAGCTTCTTTGCCAAAGGTGTACCGATTTCTTATGAAGTTACGGTAACTGATGGTGATGGCACAGTGGATCCTGAAGATATCTATGTATCAGTCGATTATATGGAAAGCCTTGACGAGGCAGAGTTGGCTACTGGCCATCAGCAAATTGCAGCCTCGCAATTGGGAGAAGCAGCGATTCAGACATTGGATTGTGTAGGCTGCCATAAAGAAGCAGAAGCCTCAATTGGGCCTTCCTATACCGATATTGCCCGGCGTTATAAAAGGATGCGGGGAGCCACGGCTTATATCTCCAGAAAAATTGTCGGCGGTGGTAGTGGCGAATGGGGGGAAGTGACTATGCCTGCACACCCCAACCTAACCAAAGCGGAAGTAGGGCAGATTGTGGCCTACATTCAGTCATTGGCCGAGGAAGATGCGGTAAAGAAATCACTTCCAATAGCAGGGACTTTACGTCCTGATCCAAGTGAAGGAGATCAGGTCATGATCATTTCGGCAAGCTACACGGATAAAGGGAAGAGAGGCATCGCGCCATTAACGGGAAGCGGATCTTACTTGTTCAAAAGCAATTCAGTTCCTTTTTCAGAGGATACCGAGCGACAAAATATGCAGCATGTTGCCTTCGACGGTCGGGACTTATTGTTGTTGCCTGAAGGAGAAGCCTGGTTTGGAATGGAGAATATTGATATGAATCAGGTGAAGATGGTTGGTGTAATTGTCGGGTGGCAGGATGCTCCACTTTCCGGAATCTCCTTTGAACTCAGACAAGGTGCCATTGATGGGCCGATAGTTGGGTCAGGAACAATGAATAAGCCTGCTGCTGGTTCTCCGGGTGGAATGGTGCCGATTATCTTGAATCAGCGATTTGATGGGGTAGTAGATAAGCTCTATTTTGTACATCGACCTAATGAAAATTCAAGAGGACCGAATCCTGTGGCTTTGGTCAATGTCCTGTTTCAATTGTAATCCGAGAATGATGAATAGACTTTTTTTAACAATCTTATTGGTAGCCTTTTTCGGTTCGATGACCATGGGACAAAACTTTGAAGTTTACGATTATATCAATTTTGATAAATACGAATCCTCCAATGAAGAGCTGAGACAATCAGATAGCAAATCCGAGGTGATATTTATGGGCAATTCCATCACGGAAGGCTGGAGTGCTCACAGTCCGGAATTCATGTCATCCAATGGCTATATCAATCGGGGGATCAGTGGTCAGACAACCGATCAGATGTTGCTGAGGTTTCGGAAAGATGTATTGGATCATCAACCTAAGGTGGTGGTTATTTTAGCGGGCACCAATGATCTGGCGCAGAACTCGGGACCTGTTCCACTTTGGCATACCATGAACAACATCAAATCGATGGCCGAACTGGCAATGGCGAATCACGTCAAAGTGATCCTATGCTCCGTCTTACCTGCAAAAGCTTTTCCATGGAGACCTGGTGTTGAATCAATTCCAATGATACAATCTTTGAATCAGATGATCAGTGACTTTGCTAAAGAGAAGGGTATGGTCTACGTAGATTATTACAGCGCGATGCAAGATGGTAATGGCGGACTTAAAGTTCCGGAGTACACCACTGCACAAGACCTGGTTCATCCTAATGCGGCAGGGTACGAGGTAATGGAAAGTCTCGTGAAGCCAGCAATTGATAAAGCACTGCGATAGCTACCTAAAAAATACTGGTTGGCGTGGAAAGTTTTTGTTTTGATTAACTTAATATGAAGGTGCCCCTCTTTCACTTTTAGGGGCTAGACAATGCTCTTAAGTTAAGACTCGTCACTGCGAAGAATTGAATCGGACCGCCGACGCGTCAGTCTATTATGTATTCGCACTACGAAAGCTAATTTAAGATTGCCGCGCAAGCCGGTGGCCGACGGTCCGCCGCTACGTTGCCATCGCAATGACGGTCCATTCCCCTTAAATTAAGAGCATTGAGGGGTTAAGCACGGTCCACCGCTGGTATTTTCTATTGAAATTCATTTTGACCGGATCCCACTACCTGAATCCCGGTACTTTTTAATGAGATTTTGATCATACGTCAGGTATTGCTTAATTTCAAGCAAATTTTTAAAACAGCCTAACATGCTCAAAACAGTCAAAAAGCTCAGCTTCGTGCTGATCATCTTTTTTATTCATTCAGCTCATGCCCAAAAGCCCGTCAAATATGGAAAAGTAACGAAAGAAGACCTTTTGTTGGAAAAATGCTCGATCGACCCTGATGCCAATGCCATGATATTGGGCAAGTCAGGTATCCTTCGGTTCCGGTATAACAATGACAAAGGGTGGCAGTATTCCTTGGAAGTTGTAGTTCGAAAAAAGATTTTCAATGAGGAAGGGAAAAACGAAGGAAATATCTCCATATCTCTCTATGATCCGATCAGAGGGGGAAACAGGGAAGAAATAAGCACCCTCCGGGCAAGTACTTACAATCTTGTTGGAGGAAAAGTGGAGAGGATCAAAGCTTCAACGAAAGATGAGCAAAAGACCCGGTTGAACGATTATCGGACGGAAGTGTCAATGGCATTACCCAACGTAAAAAATGGCTCTGTCGTGGAATATACGTATACATTGGTGTCAGATTACATCTATAACCTGACTTCCTGGAAGTTTCAGGAGGATATTCCTGTGGCCTATAACTTCCTGGACTTTACTATCCCTCAATATTTTAACTATCAGATCTCACAATTGGGCAACGTCGTGGATTTAGATTACACTGAAGAGCCCATAGCCGAGACCTTCACCTATCAATGGCGCTCAGAACCTAAAGCGGGAGGTGGTTATGATAAAGGAACAAGTTCGCTTAGTTCAAATAGTGTGAGAAGGAAGGCGATTGCACGGGATGTTAGGGCATTTGAAGATGAGCCTTTGATGAGTAATCCCATTGACAGACCCTCGAGAATTGAATTTCAATTATCTACGATTCAAATGCCGAATCGTCCCATCAAGAATATTGCGCAGGATTACACCCAATTCTCTACGGAAATACTAGACTGGAGCAATTTTGGAGATAAACTAGACTCGAAAGGTATTGCCAAGGATCAAGTGGCCTCAGTCGAAGGCTCCACCGATATTGAAAAAGCAAAGACGCTCTACAATTGGCTGTCCAAAAACACGACCTGGAATCAGATTTATGGAATAACCGGGAGTGATGCAGGCAGAGAAGTAGTTAGAAAGAAAGTTGGGAGTGTTGGCGACATCAATTTAACACTGGTGGCTTTATTAAGAGCAGCAGGATTGCGGGCATATCCTGTGATTCTAAGTACCAGAGGACACGGTGCTGTTCATCCCGTTTATCCCAGTTTACAGGACTTCAATTATGTTATTGTCTCTAGCACGATCGATGGCAAGGAATATTTGTTGGATGCTACGGCAGGTTTACCTTTTGGAACCATTCCATCACGATGTTTCAATGGTGAAGGGTGGAGATTGAGTGTCAATGGAGGAACCTGGGTCACCCTCAAGAACGGTAATCATAGCACTTCTGTATCATCTACAATTACCTTCGATGAAGAAACCATCAATACCGCAATGACCGTCAAATATGGTGGACATGCTGGCATCAATTTCGTAAAGGAGGCACGAGAATCCGGAGAAGAAAGTGTCGATAAGCTATTCTCAGAAGCCCTGGAAGAAGGAACACTGGAGAATTTTCAATGGACCGATTCACTTGGTGTGGAGAAACCCGTGGTTACTTTTGACTGGATGCGAGATAATGAGGATCCAGATATTATTTATTTAAACCCTCTGCCATATGCGGCTGTCTCGGAAGTGCCCTTTAAAAGGGAAGAGCGATTTTCTAACATCGATTATCGATATAAGACGAGCGTTACTGCGTTGAGTAAAATACATCTTCCTGAAGGATATTCTGTCGAATTACCAGAGCCTATTCGGATGATTTTACCCAACAAGGGGGCGTCATTTACCTATTCTGTTAATAATATGTCCGGTGTGGTGACTATCCTTAGCCGTTTTCAGCTCAATAAGCTGGAATATACCCCTGAAGAGTACAAGGAACTTAAGAATTTCTACGAAGCGATGGCGGAGAAAAACGCGCAGACCCTTATTCTGAAAAAGACTTAATCACTGCTATTGTGATAACGTGTTATCGTTGCTAAGCGTGTTATGTAAAAATTGAAATCGGGTTTCGAACTTATACGTCATGATAATTTCGGCCCGATTTTAGCTATTCTTGCCGTATGAAATGAGCATAAGCGGCACACAGACTAACCGAAGATGCATCGTGCCGGCGAACCGGTGACCGTTGAAAATAAACTCTTACACATGAAACAGATCAAGCTCTTTTTAATACTGTCATTGATAGTCACTTCTGTCACCAAAGCTCAGGAATTAAAAGAAGTTCCTACACCACTAAGCATGATGACTTTATCTGTCATGGAAGACATGTACCTGGCGATGGAATTGGAACCCAAAACCATGATGGCCTTGATGTTACAACAGCCTAATGAGCAAGCAGAAGAGTTGATGTTCAATTCTCTTGATCTGATTCGAACAATGATCAAAGACTCCACTGGAATTGATATTCAGCCTGCCGAGGCATTGGAGGGCAAAGTGAAATACTCTCGTATAGGCTTACCACTGGTTAGCTTGAAAAAAGCAGCGAAAAAGAGTGATTTTCAGCAATATGTGAAGATCGATATTGCCGTAAGTCCTTTTTCCGGCACTACTACGCAAAACACCAATGCCGGAGATAGTCCTTTAGGTGTTGAGGTAGGCAGTAGTAACTACAGTGCGAGTTGGCGACCTGAAGTATTTGTACTGATGAAATTCGCTAATGCTAAAGGCAAGGGAGTTAAAACGATTAGGGGTATCTATCGTCATGATGAAAAAGTAAAGGTAACCTCTCAGGATCTTGTAGTAGCTGGATGGCACATTCCGATGAACCAGGAAGCAGAGGTGATTCCTTATTATTATTTTCTGGAAAAGGCAGTTGAGGATTTGATAAGGAAGATCAATAAATAGTTAATCTATCCAGATTTCTTTGATCACCTTTCCCGATAATCCCGGTAGTGTATCGACTACAAGCGCTTGTTGCGGATCTGTTTCGAGATACAAGATCGAAGCGTGCTTTTCATCCTTAATTTTCTTGGGTTCGAAAGTCCTGGTATGTACTTTGTACTTTTTCTTGTCACTAGCAGTGAAAGCGTAAGAGAATTGAGTTAGGACAGCATTCACAGACTTTTTATTGAACAAATTCCCCTGGATCATGATGCCATTTCTGATGATGCGCAGTTTTTTCAATCCCGTAATCGTATTGTAAAGGAACCAGCCAATGGATACTGAAAGGAATAACCATAAGCTAAAGCTACTTCCCAGGGTATTGCTCATTCCTTGTATACGGTGTACATAGGGTCTTTGCGCATTGTACTCTACCTTCACTTTATCACCGACTTTGTAGTTGAATTTACTCGAGTAAGAAGTCCAGGAAAACTCCCCAGCAGGAGAGAAGAATACATAATCGTATCCGAACACCGGGTTTTCGTCTCCTATACTGGTATCGAAAATATTGATGATCTTTCCTTCACCTATCGCCAAATCATCTCGCAAATAGCGGAAAGAATCAAGATCAAAAGTGGAGATATAGTTGATGGAAAGAACTATCCCGAAAATGAATAGAATGGGAGGACCAAATCCCCATTCGCCATTGAATAGAATCAAAATTCTAAAGTCTTTAGGCAATTTCTTTTTCGTCATAAGCGCTTTTAATAATTAGATTTTCAAGATGAGATAAAGTCTATTCAGACCATCGTTCTTGAATGACCTCACCAGTATTCCAGGGTAATGAGTCAAGCAACAAAGCTTTATCAGGATTGTCTTTATCGTAGATTAATCTTCCTCCCACATCTTCAGATTGATGTGTTTTTGTTGAGGCTTCATAAGTGAGCCCTTCTTTGGTTTCAAAAGAAAAGATGACATTGTAAACAGCCTGGTCATTGACTTGCATCAATGTAGGTTCCTTATCGACTAATTTTCCTTTAGCAAGTTCTCCGTTATTGATGATCTTCATTTTTTTTAACCCTGAAATGAAATTGTAGCTTATCCATACGAATGAAGCGAATAATGGCAATAAGAACATTCCGCCTCCAAGTGTGTTACTCATTCCTTTGATCCGATGAATATAGGGTTTGTCTGGGTTGTATTCTACCTTGACATCATCCCCAATATCATATTGATCTCCTCGCTTGTAGGAAGTCCAGTAGTAATCGCCATCGGGTGCATAGAACACATAATCATACCCATACATTGGGATATCATTGACAGTTAAGCTTGTTTCGAAAACATCCACCACTTTTCCTTTACCTGTTTTTAATTCACCTCTCAGGTAGATGAATGCATATGGATCGAAAGTGGAGAAGAAATGGTTTGAAATGAGGAATTGGAAAATGAACAAGGCTAAAGCAATAAGCCCCCATTTTCCATTGATCAAAAGAGCAAATTTATTACTGGTAGGAAGTTTTCTTCTAGTCATCTTGTATCCTTATCGTATTTCTGGAAAGTAAATCTATGTGATGCCTTTCAATTGTTGCAAGTGAATCAAAAAATGCATTAAAGATGATTCAAGATGAAGGAAGGAGAGACATCAATTGAATTATTTTTGAGGAGTTATTCAAACACAAAAATGCCTGACCTCAAATATTTCAACCTGTTAGCTGAGCAATTTCCTAATAGAGCCCGGGTAGGAAAGGAGATCGTATTACTCGAGTCTCAGTTGAATCTACCCAAAGGGAATGAGATCTTTTTGAGCGATGTGCATGGAGAACATGAGCCTTTTTTACATGTATTAAAGAATGGTTCAGGGATCATCAAAGAGAAGATCAAGACCCTTTTTGGCGACGAAATAGAAGAAAAAGCCATCAATCAATTGGCTTCTATCATTTACTATCCCAAAGAGAAAGTTGAGTTGCTACTTGAAAGTGGAGTAGAACCCACGTTGTTTTATGAACAGACTCTGGCTCGACTGGTCAGGATTGCAAGAGATTTTGCCCGGATCTACCCCAATCGAAAACTGAACAAACTACTTCCGGCTGATTATGGTGACATCATCCTGGAAATGGTGGCCGAAAGGGACCTGGGAGCTGATAAGAGTTATTACCGGCAGATCATTCAAAGCATCATTGACATTGATCAATGTCAGCAGTTGATTATTTCATTGAGTACCTTCATTCAACGGTTGGCCGTAGATCGGATCCATATCATCGGGGATATCTATGATCGGGGACCAGGTGCTGATATCATCATGGAAAAGCTCATTGAATACCATTCCGTGGACATTCAATGGGGAAATCATGACATGGTTTGGATGGGAGCGGCCGCAGGATCACCGGCTTGCATCGCAAATGTGCTTAGGCTTTCTCTTCGCTACGCCAATACAGAAACACTAGAGCAGGGGTACGGCATCAATCTCGTGCAACTGGCCTCCTTTGCGATCGAGCATTATAAGCATGACAAGAGCATTGTTTTTAATCCTAAAGTCACACCCGATGAATTGCTTAACCAGAGCGAACATTGGCTTAACCGACTGATGCACAAGGCTATTACCATCATACAATTCAAGTTGGAAGGACAGTTAATCAAACGCCGACCAGAATTTGAAATGAATGATCGGCTCTTACTGGATGACCTGGACCTACAGCAAGGTACAGTCCATATTCATGGGAAGGACCATGCTTTGAATGATACTTTTCTCCCTACAATTTCACCTGAAGATCCTCACCAACTCTCAGAGGAAGAGGAACAGTTGATGATGCGTTTGATTGCTTCTTTTAAAGAAAGTGAAAAGTTGCAACGGCACGTCAGTTTTCTATATGAGAATGGCGGAATGTATAAGTCCACGAACAACAATCTGTTGTATCATGGGTGCATCCCGTTAATGGAAGACGGACAATTGAAACCTGTCAGTCTCGGTGGCGAACCTAAGAAGGGTCGGGAATTGATGGATTATTTAGAAACTGTGGTGAAACACGGTTATTTCGGCAAGCAGGGAACGGAAGCGAGGGCATTAGGTGAAGACATGGCCTGGTACCTTTGGGCGGGTCCTGATTCTCCGATTTTTGGAAAGGATAAAATGGCCACTTTTGAGCGCTATTTCCTGGAAGATAAGGAAGTTCAAAAGGAGTCTATGAATGCCTATTATCAATATCGTGACGATCCCGATACGGCGGAAATGATCCTCAGGGAATTTGGTTATGATTCTCCAAACACCATGATTATGAATGGCCATGTTCCGGTACAAGTTAAAAAAGGAGAGAGCCCGATTAAAGCAGATGGCAAGCTGGTTGTCATTGATGGTGGTTTTGCCAAAGCCTATCAAGGACAAACTGGAATTGCTGGCTTTTCATTGATTTCCAATGCCTTCGGCCGTCAACTCATTGCTCATGAGCCTTTCGATTCGACTGAAAAAGCCATCCACGAAGAACTGGATATCGCCTACAGCGAAACGTTGTTAGGCCAATCGGATCACATGTTACGGGTCCATGAAATGGATGAGGGAAAATTTATCTCAGAAAAGATCAAAGACCTACGTAACCTACTGGAACTTTTCGAAACCGGAGCGATCCAGGAACGGAAGGTCAGCGCCAGTAATCTGATTACATACTAATCAGATTACTAGCTCTCGCCGAGCTCGCTCCGGCTCGAACGCTGCCCCAGAAAGATCACCACAAATCCAGTGAAATACATGATGAGTGTATATACGCCTGGAGTGATGCTGAAGGCTATATTTTGTAAGCTTACTACTGCTAAGGTGATGGCCAGTCCGGAATTTTGAATGCCAGATTCGATCGCTACGCAAATCGATTGTGGACGGTTTAACCTGACCAATTGTGCGGTTAGAAAACCCAGACCTAAGCTGGTGAAGTTCAATAGAAATGCCGCCAATCCCGCTTGCTTAAAATAGGGAATTACATTTGCCTTGTCCGCATAGACCAGGGCTCCGGTGATAAGAATCAACATGATGGTGGATGTCCTTCGAACAGGCTTGTCCATTTTTGCAGCAAATGCTGGCCTAAACGCCCGGATAGCCATGCCACTGCTCACGGGAATCACAACAATCACCAGCAATTGACCAATCATCAAAAGCTTATTCACCTCTACCTGTTGATCCGCGGCCATGAAGTTACCAATGGCGAAAGAGACAATCAGAGGAATCGTAAAGATTGACAGGATACTCGAAACTGCAGTTAAGCTTACAGATAAAGCACTGTCACCTTTTGCCAGGTGCGTAATGATATTGGACGATGTGCCTCCTGGGCAAGCTGCCAACAACATGACTCCAACAGCAAGTTCCGGAGATAGGGATAGCATATTGGCGATGGCAAGCCCAACAAGGGGCAAAAACACCATCTGATTGAGCAAACCAGTCAAAATGCCTTTGGGATACTTCAATACCCGCCGGAAATCCGCTACGGTAAGCGACAATCCCATGCCTAGCATGATCAATGCCAGCACCAGGATCAGGATTATAGAACTGATGTCCACTTATCTCAGGAATTCTACTTCAAGACAGATGTCCTGCCACATGGGTTGAAACTGGAAATAGCCCGCGAGTGGAAAACCTAATTCCCGACGGGTTTTCATGGCAGTGGCATGATCAATTTTGATCATTTCTTTGCCCGTCTGCATGGCCAATAATTGTGCCTGACAGCTTCTTTCCATGGTCACGAACCACCAAACGGCCTCATCGATCGTGGTACCCACGGTGATCAATCCATGATTTTGCAAAATAGCGGCTTTATAATCCGACAAAGCATCGGCAATTCGTTTTCCTTCTTCAAGTTCATTGACAATACCCGAATAATCATCGAACAAGCCATGGTCTTCATAGAAAGCACAAGCGTCCTGAGTGATTGGTTCAAGTTTTTCACCAAGACAAGAAAAGGATTTGCCGTATACTGAGTGGGCATGAGCCGCAGCCAATACATCCGGCCTGGCTGCATGTACCTGTGAATGAATAGCAAAAGCAGCACGGTTCACCGGGTAGTTTCCTTCCACCACATCTCCATTGTGATTGACCAACAAAAGATCATCGGGAGTAATGATATTGAAAGACATGCCAAAAGGGTTGACCCAAAAATGATCGGGCATTTCCGGATCTCTTACCGTAATGTGACCTGCTACCCCTTCAGAGAAACCAAACTTTCCAAAAATTCGGAAAGCACCAGTTAGTTTTTTCTTCAGGTAGTTTCTTTGATCTTCCGGATTATCGAATGCCGGTGGCATCGGGAGGTTTTTTGGAAGCATATCCAGCGGTGGATTGGGTACTGCCATATTTCTGAATAGGGTTAAATGATGATGTTCTCGAATATACTGCTTTGACGGATAACTACTGTTGAGCTGATTGTAATTTCACGAATTAGCAAACAGGGAACCATTTCTAGTGAAAATGGTTAATGAACCGAATACCTACTTAAATCCCGCACCAATTTGAAAGGCTATATTTTCTTGTCTCTTTCCATCATCTTTTGGGCACTGAATTTCCATTTAGGGAAAATCATGTTCGAAAGTGTGACTCCAAATGTGGCTGCTTTTTGGCGCTTTTTCTTTGCTGTATTAGGATTATTGGCCTTATCCTGGAAAGTCATTCCTTCTAAAGCGGTCATTGTGAATCGTTTACCCGGCATGTTACTGGTCGGATTTATCGGTGTTTTTGGCTTTATATTTTGCTTTACGCAAGGACTTAATGCTACCTCTGAGATGAACGGTGCCTTATTTGTTGCTTTGAGTCCGGCTATCTCATTGATCTTAGCTGCCATTTTTCAGGGACACAAGATTCATGTGAGAGAAATTCTGGGCATTCTTCTGGCATTCCTTGGTGTAACGTATTTATTAACTCAGGGTGATTTTACCGTCCTTACGACCATATCATTCAGTTCAGGGGACATTTATTTTGCCCTGGCCGCCATGTTCTTCGCTGTTCAAAACATCTTGATCAAACAATTCATCGGTGATACCAATGGCGTGTTTTTTACCCTGGCTACCAATCTGTGCTGTCTACTTGGATTCACTGGCCTTCTATTCATGGAACCAGGTTTTGAAATCAACTATTCCATGGAGTTTTGGGTTGCTGCCATTTGCATGGGGGTACCTGGTACCGCATTGGCTTATTACGGATGGAACATTGGTGTCAAGCAAATCGGGCCCTCGAGAGCACCGGTATTCTTAAACATCATCCCCGGCATGGTAGCCATATTCGCCGTTCCCTTTGGTGCAGAATTGTACAGCTATCACCTTATCAGTCTACTGATTATTGTTATCGGCGTGTTAGTGATTCAGGTGAAGAAGAGGAATTAACCACTTTGTGCACTTTCAGGCTTAAGAATTCTGATTGATATATCGCTTACTTTATTAATCCCTCCAAACTCACCTCATCAAAGCTTGAATAGACCTTCCAGGGTTTTACCCCTAATTCCTCAAAAGGCAAGTCTTTTCTGTTAAGCCAGATGGTCTGAAATCCAAAGTTTGAAGCTCCGGCAACATCCCAGGGGTTCGAAGAGAAGAAAACAATGTCTGTGTATTCGCAAGAGAAGGCTCGAGTCGCCAATTCGTATACTTTAGGAGAAGGTTTGAAAACCTGGACACGACTTGCCGAAAGAATATGATCAATGTACGTGTCGATTTGAGCAATCTTCACGCTTTGTTCCAACATATCTTGTTCTCCATTAGAAAGGATGGCTGTCCGGAATCCTTTCAACTTACATTGTTCCAGAAATCGCCAGGCATCATCAAAGGCGGTAGGTTGTTCAAAGATGGAGAGAATGGCTCGTTTCAATTCTGGGTCTTCCATTCGATAGGCGTTACAGGCATAGTCCAACGCTTCCCTGGTTACCTGATTGAATCCCGTGAATTTTCCCATCAAGCTGCGCAGCCAGGTATACTCCAATTGCTTGGTCCGCCACAACGACTGAATGCTTGCGGATAACTTTTGCTGCTCATCACTCAATCCGGAAATATGGGAACTGACCTGAAGCAAAGTTCCGTAGGCATCGAAAACGAGGTATTTCTTTTCCATAACAGTAAATTAACCCGAAACGTTGACTCAAATTCAATCATCTCAACGGGTCGATTACCTTTATTAAGTTAATACAAATCATCATTACCTAACCTTTTGAATAGGCCTCAAAATAATGTTTTCTTATCTTATTTAGAATTATTTTAAATTATCACAATAAGGCCTGGGTGACAGTCTTAAATATTGAAAATTCTATAATTTCCAGAACGATCAAACTTAAATCATTAAACCCAAAATGAACATACGTTTAACTGTCAATGGGAAGCAGGTTGAAAAGGAGATTGAGGATCGGCAATTGCTGGTTAATTTTCTTCGGGAAGACCTGGACCTGACCGGCACCCATGTCGGATGTGATACAAGTGGATGTGGTGCCTGCACGGTGCTATTGAATGGTAAGGCCGTGAAATCCTGCACGGTATTGGCCGCACAGGCCGATGGTGAAGAAGTAACCACTATAGAAGGCATGAGCAATGGATCTTTGCATCCCTTGCAAGAAGGCTTCAAAGAAGAGCATGGTCTCCAATGTGGCTTTTGTACGCCCGGTATGATCATGACCGCCGCGGATCTACTCAGTAATAACAGCAATCCGTCAGAACAAGAGATTCGAGAATCTATTGAAGGAAATTTCTGCCGGTGTACGGGTTACCACAACATTGTGAGAGCCGTGAAATATGCTGCAGATAAAATGAACGCTTAACCCCCCTTAAAATGAGTTACATTGGAAAAGCGGTGAAGAGGGTCGAGGATAAGCGATTCATCACCGGAAAAGGAAAATATACAGACGACATTAAACTGCCGAATCTGGCAGCGGGCATATTTGTACGAAGCCCATACGCGCATGCCACCATTACTAACGTAGATACCACTGCGGCTGAATCCATGCCGGGCGTGGTGAAAATATTCACTGGTGCAGATATGGCTGAAGTTAACGGTGTTCCATGTGGTTGGCAAGTCAATTTCAAGAATGGGGACACCATGAAAGAGCCACCTCACCCCATCCTGGTAAAGGACAAAGTCTTGCACATGGGTGATGGAGTAGCGTTTGTAGTAGCTGAAACCTATGCTCAGGCAAAAGATGCCGCAGAGAAAGTTCGGGTAGACTATGATGTTCATGCTGCAGTTTACGACCCTGAAGAGGCAGTAAAAAGTGATGCCCCTCAGGTGCATGCGGATGCACCGAGCAATACCTGCTTTGACTGGGAACTAGGAGATCCGATCGATGAGGTAGAAGCCGCATTGGCCAGTGCGGCCCACGTCACAACGATTGATATGACCAATAATCGAGTGGTACCCAATGCCATCGAGCCCCGTTCGGCAATTGGCCACTTCGAAGATGCTTATGATAAATATACACTGTGGACTACTTCACAAAACCCGCACCTAACACGCTTATTGATGTCGGCCTTTGTTTTAGGGATTCCCGAACACAAAGTACATGTTATCGCGCCAGATGTAGGAGGTGGATTTGGTAGTAAGATCTTCCACTACATAGAAGAAGTAATGGTGATCTGGGCGTCCAAACAATTGGGTCGACCCGTAAAGTGGACAGCCGAGCGTTCGGAGAGCTTTCTGACTGATGCTCACGGACGTGATCACAAAACGAGCGTTTCTATGGGGTTTGATGCCGATGGAAAAGTGGTGGCTTTGAAATCTAAGACATATGCCAACCTGGGGGCTTACCTCAGCACTTTTGCACCGGCGGTCCCTACATACCTGCATGGTACGTTGATGCAAGGGCTCTATACCACACCAAAGATCAATGTAGATGTAACGGGTGTGTTTACGCATACCAATGTGGTGGATGCCTATCGTGGAGCCGGAAGGCCAGAAGCGACCTATCAGCTGGAAAGATTGATGGACCTGGCTGCACTTGAAATGGGTGTCGATCCGGCGGAACTGCGTAGAAAGAACTTCATTCCAGCCTTTGATGGCGTTAATCAGGAAGGATATGCCACTCGTGTAGCGCTGCAATATGATTCTGGTAATTATGAGCCAGTATTGGATCGTGCGCTCGAAATGGTAGGATATGAAGCCTTTAGACAGGAACAGAAATCACTGGATAATGGCAAGCTTATTGGAATTGGTTTCTCTACTTACATTGAAGCTTGCGGTATCGCGCCATCAGCAGTTGTTGGAGCCTTAGGTGCACGAGCCGGACTGTTTGAGTCGGCACAAGTTCGTGTTCAGCCGACGGGGAAAGTAAGTGTCTATTCAGGTTCGCATAGTCACGGACAAGGCCACGAAACCACATTTGCACAAATTGTCGCTGATCGTCTAGGTATAGCTCTGGAAGATGTAGAGATCGTTCATGGAGATTCGGAAGCCGTTGCCTTCGGAATGGGCACCTATGGTTCCAGATCGCTTGCCGTAGGTGGTTCTGCCATCATGAAAAGCCTTGATAAGGTCATCGAAAAAGGAGCGCAAATCGCTGCGCATAAATTGGAATCCAGGGTTGAAGACCTTGAGTTTGAAGGAGGTAAATGGACGGTAAAAGGGACAGACAAGTCCATCACTTTCGGTGATGTTTCTCTGACAGCTTACGTTCCGCATGATTATCCAGCGGACCTGGAGCCTGGACTAGATTTCTCAAGCTTCTACGATCCAACAAACTTTACTTATCCATTTGGTTGTCATGTGGCCATTGTAGAAGTAGATAAGGAAACAGGGGAGGTGAAATTGAAGCGATTCATTGCTGTGGATGATGTTGGAAACATCATTAATCCAATGATTGTCGATGGACAGATTCATGGTGGTCTAGCACAGGGAATCGGACAGGCTTTGTTTGAGGGTACGGTTTATGACGAATCCGGAACATTAGTCAATGGCTCGTTCATGGACTATGCCATGCCTCGTGCAGATGACTTGCCAAGCTTTGAAGTAGATCGAAAAGTAACGCCTTGTCCGCACAACCCTCTAGGAGTGAAAGGAGCAGGAGAGGCTGGCTGTATCGGTTCCACACCTGCCGTGGTTAATGCTGTGATTGATGCATTATGGAGCGGTGGCCATAAGGTCAAGGATATCGAAATGCCTATGATCCCTGAGCGCGTATGGAAAGCCATGCAAAATGGTTCGTCTAATTAAACCCTGTAACAATGATCCCAAGTAATTTTAATTATATAAAAGCAAAATCCGTCGATGAAGCCATTGCGTTGATGGATCAACACGGAGACGATGCACGTCTGCTGGCTGGAGGGCACAGTTTGGTCCCTTCTTTGAAACTTCGATTAACTGATTACGATCACCTGATAGATGTGTCAAAAATTCCTGAGCTGCGAAATATCGAAGAACAGGATGGCGTGATTCACATCGGAGCCATGGTCACTCATGGAGAGATCGTGAAATCTGACCTGATCAAAGAAAAGTTGAGTATTTTCTCACAGGCGGCAGACCTGATCGGAGATGTCCAGGTACGAAATTTGGGCACTATCGGTGGAAGTATCGCACATGCTGACCCTGCCGCGGATTGGCCGGGTGTGTTGTTGGCTACAGATGCTCACATTCACGTGCAAGGGAAAGGTGGAAGTCGTAAAATCGCGGCAGAAGATTTCTTTCTCGGGTTATACAGTACCGCACTGGAAGATGGTGAGATGATCACATCTATTGGGGTACCGGTTCATACTGGGGCCAAGTCGACCTATATTAAGTTCATGCAACCTGCTTCACGATTTGCGATCGTAGGCTGTGCGGCGGTGATCAATGGCAATGGCGCTCGAGTAGCTTTCAATGGAGTTAGTGCCACGCCATTCCGTGATAAGGACGTAGAAGCCAGCCTGGATAGGGGTGATTCTGCGGAAGCAGCGGCAAGTAATGCGGCAGAAGGTGTATCTATCATGAGCGATCACTTTGCATCAGAAGCCTATCGCAAACAAATGGCCAAGGTATACTGTAAAAGGGCATTGGCTAGTCTTTAATTTATGACGTCATGCCACGGATTCCATCTATGGAATGACGTTTTTGAAGATTGTAGTTCAACCATTTGAATAAACCATTAGTTTAAGAATTGGGCACCTGAAATTGGTGCCCTTCTTTTATGATGCAAAACAGAATACAAGAAATTTCTGAGAACTTGCTGAAACACGGTTATGTACCAGATGACCGGATTGCCATGTCCATTCAGCTATCTCAGTTGCTTAAGAAGCCTTTATTGATCGAAGGACCTGCAGGTGTAGGGAAGACAGCCATTGCGCGTGTCATGTCAGAGATCATGAACACCGAATTGATTCGACTTCAATGTTATGAAGGATTAGATGCAAATCAGGCCATATATGAGTGGAATTATCAACGACAATTGCTTCAAATCAAATTATTAGAAGCAGAGCAAGTATCCATTGAGGACAAAGAAGCGGCTATTTTCTCCGAGAAATTTCTGATGGAACGTCCTTTATTAAAAGCCATCTCGGCTGAAAAACCAAGGGTATTATTGATTGATGAGATCGACCGTGCCGATGAAGAATTTGAAAGCTTTCTACTGGAATTGCTTTCTGAATGGCAGATCACAATTCCTGAAATCGGCACAATCGCCAATAAGTCCATTCCGCAGGTCATCCTGACAGGGAACAGGACCAGAGAGTTATCTGAGGCACTTCGACGTAGGTGTTTATACCTGTTCATTGATTATCCGTCCTTCAAGAAAGAAGTCCAGATCGTTCAGCAAAAAGTTCCAGGCATCAACGATCGACTGGCGCAGGAAATTTGCGTATTCATGGCGGAAGTTAGACAGATGAGGCTGGAGAAAGTACCTGGCGTGGCGGAAACATTGGATTGGGCTACTTCATTGGCCGAAATGCACTTTGATCACCTGGATGCTGAAGTGGTGGAGTCTACTTTGGGAGTAATCCTAAAAGACTGGGATGACATGCGTGAAACTCAGGATTCCCTGGCTGAGTTGCTGGATAAAGTCAATGTGAAGCTGAACATTGAATAGCAGAGATCTTGAAGCATTTATTCCTTGACCATTTTGACATCACCTAATTTTGATGCGATGATATGAAGCGACAAACGTCCATATCAAATCATGTGATTCATTTTGCGAGGTTTTTGAGGACGCAGCAATATACCATTGGCCCCGAAGAAGAAGCAGATGTACTCAAAGGTCTCACGGCAATAGATTGGTCGGAGCATGCCCAATTCAAAGAAGTGCAACGAGCTGCTTTTTGTAAGCATTTCGAACAATATCAGCAGTTTGATGACCACTATCATCGGTACTGGTCGGAACTCAGCAAAGCGGTCGATTCCAAGTCAAAACGAGTAGCAGAGGAAAAGCAAAAGCCCACGCAGCCCAAAGCACCTTCAATCCAGGTAATTAAAAACTGGTTGCATGGTAACCAGCAACAGGATGAACAGGATGTTCATCAGGCCAGTCCTGAATCCGTTTCAGGAACTCCTGATTTAAGTAGTTTATCGGATCACCATTATCGCGAGTGGCAGGAAGTAATTCAATTGATCCAAAGGCAAGTTTCCCGTCAACGTTCCCGTCGTTATATTAAGTCCAAACAAGCACATCAATTAGATTTTCGTAAAGTGCTGAAAAACAGCATTGTTAAGGGCGGTGAAATCACGGAGATCTCATTTAAGAAACAGAAGAAAAGAAAAGTAAATTTGCTATTGCTTTGTGATGTAAGTCGGTCCATGGAACTATACAGTCGATTCATGATCCAACTGATGTATGCGTTACAAAACAGCGGGATTAAAATACATTGCTTTGTGTTCAGCACCGAATTGTTTCCAGTCAGTTCCTTATTGAAAAGGCAGAGCCTCAAGGAAGCATTATCAGCAGTCTCAGAAGAAGTAGAAGGTTGGTCGGGTGGGACTAAAATAGGAGCGTGCTTCGCTGACTTTTTAGACCAACATGGCCGAAAAGCGATTCCTCGAAATACGTTTACTTTCATCTTAAGTGATGGTTGGGATGCTGGCGAAATTGAAGTGCTTGAACGATCCATGCACACCCTGCAACGACGAAGTAAACAACTTTTTTGGATCAACCCTTTAGCTAAAAGCGAGTCATTTGACGCTAAGGTATTGGGAATGAAGGCTGCCATGCCCTACATCGATCATTTTATTCCAGCTGTGGATGCCACCTCTTTGAAACGACATTTGAAGAATCTTTAAACCCGTAGTATCTTGCCGAGATGATTAAGTCCTTGTCTCTGCTTAGTTTTTTTGGCTTATTGTTGATTGGATGTTCTGGTACCAAAAATCAGGTAGTCGAGGAAGAGCCTCCGAAGCCAACAGACAAACAACTAACCACGCTTTTAGGAGAGCCACTCCCTGAAAAAACCTTTTCAGATTCAACCATCCGTCTGGACTTTGAAAACAAACTGGCAGATGCCAAAGCTAATTTTGAGCAATATCCTGATAGCGTAGACTGTATTATTTGGTATGGTCGACGGTTAGCTTACTTGGGTAGGCATGAAGAGGCCATCGACGTGTACAGTGCAGGACTTAAGAAATTCCCCGAAGCTTACCGTTTGCTTCGACACAGGGGCCATCGCTACCTCACGACACGCCAGATCGATAAGGCCATCAGAGACTTTGGTGAGGCCGTTGCTAAATCTGTAAATGAGCCAAATGCCATTGAGCCAGATGGATTGCCAAATTCGCAAAACATCCCTCTGGGTAATGACAAATTCAACATTTGGTACCATTTCGGATTGGCGCATTATCTCAATGGAAGATATGACCGAGCGTATTCTGCTTATCGACAATGCATGACCTTTAGCGACAATGACGACCTGAAAGCCGCAACAAGCTATTGGCTCTATATGGCTGCAGTAAGGTCAGGTTCCAATACAGTAGCTGAACGGACACTAAGAGAGATTTCTACTTCATGGGAAATGATCGAGAATGAAGCTTACATGGATCTTTTACTGTTATTCAAAGGCATTCTATCCGTAGATGCAATCCTCGAAAAGGCTACTGGGCCAGATGGTACATTGAACCCAACCTATGGGTATGGCATAGGCTTTCATTACCTGAGAAAGGACCAACCAGAGGCTGCGAATGAAATTTTTCAACGGGCACTTGCCGGACCCTCTTGGGAATCTTTTGGATACATAGCAAGTGAAGCGGAAGTTTCCAGATAGTCAAAAGTATCTTCAAATACACGTACCATTTTTAGTGTAGTAGAGTAGCAATCCTCCAGGAAATCTGTATGTGTCCTTGTGGGTTTGCAGTTCGTATTTAATATTAACCACTTATATAACGGAATCCGCCTTGAAATAAAATAAATATCCAAATAAGTTGAATTAATAAAAAGGGTCAATACATTTGTTGAGGTCACCATTTTTGGTGATGCCAGAACCAACATTTGGAAGCTATGTTATACTACTCTCACTCTTGTAACTGTAGGTATATTCTCTCGTGCCTTATCGGACAACTAAACAAAGAACCTTACCTGAAATTCATCGGGTCAACCTAGCTGGGCATTTATTTATCCTTCCTATAACAACATTTAATTCGATCAAGTAGGACTTAACGATTACCTGACGAATCAACCTAAACGACTGCTTATTGTGAATAAGTCTGATGAGCCCATCTATACCGCTTTGAAAAACTACCTGACCCGCGAAGGGTACAGGCTCGATCCTCAAGATTTGAAATTACAGCTTGGGGCTAATCCAGATTATCCGAGTATCAAAGCAATTACTGATACCCTCGACTATTTCGGGGTGGAGAATCTCGCAGTACAAGTTCCCATTACATCATTGCCAGAACTTCCGGATTATTTTCTATCTACTGTTGAAGATGATGAAGGTCTAAGAACGGTTGAGGTGCTTAAAAAAGGGCAGGATATCATTCTCAAAGATCAGGGAAGCAAGAAACGCATGTCTTCAGAACAATTCAAAGTCATTTGGTCTGGGACTGTGATGGCCATTGAGCCAAAACACGATAAAAGTACTCGGATTGATCAAAATCGCATCATTCCTATCATGATGATCATTGCGACATTTTTGATTTTCGGATATTTAAGTTTGGAAGTCTGGCATCAATGGACGCTTGTATTAATAAGTGCGGCAGGGGGCTGGTTAAGTTACCTGGCGATAAGAGAGGATCTGGGTATGTATAATAAGGCTACTGCCAAAATTTGTAACTCCGATGATCTGAAAACCAACTGTGGAGAAGTCATCCACTCTGATGCTTCCAAACTATTTGGAATTAAACTGACCGATGCTTCTTTGTCCTTTTTCCTTTCGATACTCTTAATTATAAATACATTAGGAACGAAATCAATGTTCTTTGCTGCTCTCGCATGCTTGAGCATTCCAGTGGTCTTATATTCATTATACGTACAAGCTTTTGTGCAACGTATTTGGTGCCCCCTATGCCTTGGAATTAGTACCTCAATGATCCTCATGGCCATCTATACTGTAGTTACCTTCGATGGTCAGATCAATACAATGACGGGGTTATATGCGGTAAAAGCTTCCGCAATATTCGGGTTGATCTATGTGCTTTGGTTAGAAGTACGAAAAGTGATGGAAGACACCATTGACCATGATAAAGTGAAAATGGAATACGCTCGATTCAAGCGCAATCCTATGTTCTTTAACCATGCATTGGCTGCAAGTCCATTTCCTAACATTATAGAACTTCAACCTTCTGAGGAAATTTGGTTTGGTAATCCGGATGCACGTATTGTTATCACTGGAGTGACGAATCCATTTTGTGGTTATTGTAAGGATTCCTTCAAGGTATATGACCAATTACTTGATCGTTTTCCTGATCAAATCAAACTACGTATCGTGTTCTATATTTCATCCGTGATGACGGAGCCTAATAAATATGTGATGCCCGGGCGAGTTGTAGAATTGTTCCAGGAATCTCCAGAGCAGGCTTACCAAGCATTGAAAGAATGGTATGAGGGTCGAGATATAGCGCAATGGAAAAACACCTATGGAATACCCAAGGACCCTAACGGTCATGAGCTACTAAATAGACATTTGAATTGGAGTAGAGGCAATGGTGTTGCTTACACGCCGATGACGATATTAGGAAATTACTTCTTCCCTGAAGAATATGAAATCACTGATTTTCCAGCGTTGCTACCAGACATGATCGGTCAGCTTCAGGCAGTGGGAGAACCTGCTTATCAATAGGCAATAAAGAGATTTCTTGCAAGAATGGGCACAATTCACGAGTGCCTCAAATGTTCGTGAAAACTCACATAAACAAAAACTGATTAAAATGTTAAAGTCAATCTTAAAAGTCGAAGGTGCCAAGGTACTTTCAAAATCAGATCAACAATCTGTACAAGGGGGATGGCCTCCATTAAAACCATCCAGATGCTGTAATCCTGCTGATCAATGCTGTATTCCTATTCCGATTCCGGTTTCGTGTAATGGAACGGCTGCTTCAGGATGCCAGTTTGCTTTCCCTGTAGGTGGAAACCACTGCTGTATTTAAACCTTTAGGGAGGGTCTGATGATCCTCCCTTTTATAAGCTTTTTTGTCTATAAATGAAGAAATTCCCCTCATTGCTACAAACCGAAGAAAAGGATTGTGGACCTACCTGTATCAAGATCATTGGAAAATACTATGGGAGGGATATTGAAACGCAGCAACTAAGGGACCTTGCGGAAACCACACGTGAGGGAAGTAACCTGTTCGGACTAAGTGAAGCGGTTGAAAAAATTGGATTCCGGTCGTTAGGTCTACAACTCAACTATGAACAATTATTGAAGGCAAAAGTGCCTTGTATTGTACACTGGAATGGAAGCCACTATGTGGTGGTCTACCGAATAAAAAAAGACAAGGTCTATGTTTCCGATCCTGGTTATGGCCTGGTGACATATGATAAGAAGGAGTTTATTAGTCATTGGACTCATGATGTTCAGGCTGATGATACGAATGAAGGCATCGCCCTGGTGTTGGAACCTACACCTGCCTTTTATCAGGAAGAGTTCCATACGAATGCTCAATTCGGAGTTTCATATATTACGAAATACCTGCTCAAATATCGGAGGTTTATTGTTCAATTGATTTTGGGACTGCTTGCTGGTAGTTTGTTGCAATTGATCTTGCCGTTTCTTACCCAAAGTGTAGTAGATGTTGGGATCAGTAACCTCGATCTCAATTTCATCTATCTGATATTAGTAGCTCAGTTGTCCCTAAATGTGGGAAAAGCTTTGTTGGAAGTGATCCGTAGCTGGATTTTGTTGCATCTCACCACGCGAATTAATATTGAATTGGTTTCTGACTTCTTTATCAAACTCATGAAGTTGCCCATTTCCTATTTTGATGTCAGGATCACTGGTGATTTGATGCAACGGATCAATGATCATAAAAGGATTGAACAGGTCCTGACGACAAATACGCTCACGACTATTTTTTCGGGATTTAATCTGATCATTTTCAGTGCAGTATTACTCTACTACAGTGGTCAAATTTTTATGGTGTTTGTCCTCGGAAGTGCGTTATACTTTGGTTGGATATTGTTCTTCTTCAAGAAAAGGCGTGAATTGGATTACAAGAAATTTTCCCGTACCAGTAAAGAGCAGAGTAAAGTCATCGAGTTGATCAATGGAATGCAGGAAATCAAACTACACACAGCTGAAAGACGCATGCGCTGGAGTTGGGAGCATCTGCAAGCGAGTCTTTTCAAGGTAGCGACCAAGAGCTTGAGTCTTGAGCAGACACAAAGTGTCGGAAGCAATTTTATTAATGAGATCAAAAACATGATCATTACGATATTGGCCGCCAAACTTGTCATTGAAGGTGACATCACACTTGGAATGATGCTTGCCGTCAGTTATATCGTGGGGCAGATGGATGGCCCAATAGCTCAACTCATCTACTTCTTCAGGAATCTACAAGATGCTCGAATCTCTATCGAAAGACTGGCCGAGATCCATCATATGGAAGATGAAGAACCTGCTGATAAACCATTGGTTCGTCAGCTACCTGAACGCGGCACGATCAAAATTGATGATATTTCTTTTCGATATAAGGGAACTGACAACATGCTGTTTGAAAGCTTGTCTCTAGACATACCTGAGAAAAAAGTGACTGCCATAGTTGGGAGTAGTGGCAGCGGAAAAACCACCTTGATGAAACTGTTATTGCGATTTTATGCTCCCTTGGCGGGAAAAATAAACATTGGTGATACAGACCTGGAATATCTTTCCCAGGAGACCTGGAGGCGGTCCTGTGGGGTAGTCATGCAGGAAGGGTTCATTTTCAACGATTCTATTGCTAGAAATATCGCTGTGGGAGAAGATCAAATTGACCAGGAACTCTTGATCAAGGTTGCCGAAATGGCCAATATTAAGCCATTCGTTCAATCACTTCCCCTTGGTTTCGATACTGAGATTGGTAGCGAAGGCCTGGGATTGAGCACAGGGCAAAAGCAACGTGTCTTGATTGCCAGGGCTTTGTATAAACAGCCTCAATACATGTTTTTCGATGAAGCAACTTCCGCTCTGGATGCAAGGAATGAACGAGAGGTCATGGAGAAGCTAGAAGCATATTTCAAAAACCGGACAGCTGTGGTAATTGCACATCGCTTGAGTACGGTGAAAAATGCAGATCAGATTGTGGTGTTAGAACAGGGCCAGATTGTTGAAAAAGGAACCCACCTTCAATTGGTCGGGCTTAAAGGTCGATATTTCGAATTAGTTAAAAATCAGCTAGAACTCGACAACTGATATGCCTAATGAAGCCCCCATAAGAAGCAAATCAGTTCGAGATATCCTTGAGCGCATTCCTGCCTGGCCGATCATGTGGGGAAACACGTTATTGCTTTTTCTGATCCTTCTGGTTTTCGCCATATCGTGGTTCGTCAAATACCCGGATGTATTAACGGCGGATGCTATGCTTACCACGACAATCCCGCCCTATAAAGCATATGCACAGCATTCCGGAGCCATCGGGGAAATATGGGTTGAAAATGGAGAACAGATTTTGAAAGACCAGCGACTTGCCACTTTCAAGAGCACCGCCGAGGAGCGGGACATCTTTTGGCTTAAGGCGATGACCGATTCGATTACTTATACCCGTGAAGCTTTTACATTTCCTCTGGATCAATTGCCCGTATTGTTTTTGGGAGAGGTAGAGCCAGTATTTGCGGCATTTGAAGAGGCTTATCTGGAATATTCCTCACATATGGATGAGATTAATCGCGAAAAAAAGGCTAGAAGGAGAACAGATATTGACAGAACATCGACTAAAGTTGAGCTGTTGAAACGAGTGGTGACGGCATACAATCATTTGAAAAACAGCATCCTGGAGTGGGAGCTTAAATATGTCTTAAAATCTCAGATAAATGGCGAAGTGCTAATTAACGATGACTGGAAACAGGAGCAATCCGTGGCAGCAGGAGATTTACTTTTTACCATATTGCCGGTTGACTCTCAACAGTTCATGGCCTTTCTGGAATTACCTGCCAGGAGTGCCGGGAAAGTGACCATTGGGCAAAAAGTGCTGATTGAACTGGTTTCCTTTCCAAAATCGGAATATGGTGTGATGGTTGGTAGCATCAAACAGATATCGACGGTCCCTGATGAAAAAGGAGATTACAAGGTTCAGGTGGACTTACCCCAGGGCCTGGTCACGTCTTACGGGCGAGAGATTGAATTCAGGTATGAATTACAGGGTTCCGCTGAAGTGATTCTTGAAGACCTTAGATTAATTGATCGCTTATTTACACGATTGAATCGCTTTTAAAATCATCAACTTGTCAGATAGGCAAGTAACTCGAACCTTATTATCTTTCCTGTCATGTATGACTACATCATTGTCGGTGCGGGCTCTTCCGGTTGCCTCTTAGCCAATCGACTATCTGAAGATCCCGGTAATCAGGTTTTGTTATTTGAGGCGGGAAAACCAGATAAAGATCCATTGATCAAGATTCCCGGGGCTTACGGGAAACTCTTCAAGAGACCTTTTGACTGGGGGTATTATACGGAACCGCAAGAGCACGTCAATGAAAGAAAACTCTACATCCCTCGAGGGAAAACCCTAGGAGGTTCCAGTAGCACCAACGCCATGGCGTATGTGCGTGGAAATAAAGCGGATTACGATCATTGGGCATCCTTAGGCAATGAAGGCTGGGCTTTCGATGAAGTGCTTCCTTATTTCAAAAGGTCAGAAGATATTCAGCATCCAGGTCAGGTAGATGAGGGCTATCATGGTTCGAAGGGTGAATTGTCAGTCAATTTCAATGAGCACTTCCAAAGTCCATACATGGATCCTTTTATTCAGGCTGGAGCCAACTGGGGGTTACCGAAATTCTCTGATTATAACGGAAAATCGCAAAAAGGCGTAGGCAGGTTTCAGTTCACGATCAAAAACGGAGCCAGACACAGTAGTGCTACCGCTTTTCTGAAGCCAGTCATGGGCCGAAACAATCTCACGGTAAGAACAGGCGCTCATGTAGAAAAAATCGAGTTCAAGGATCAAAAGGCTTCTGGTGTCTGGATTGCGAAAAAAGGGGGTAATTCAGAGTTGATCAGTGCCAGCAAAGAAGTGATCTTATCAGCTGGTGCCATTGACTCTCCCAGGATATTATTGCGCTCAGGGATAGGAGCAAAAGACGAATTAATGTCTCTTGATATTGATGTCATCCGTGAATTGCCTGGGGTTGGGAAGAACTTGCAGGATCATTTGTTTTACAGTGTGTCATCCAAAGCTTCTGTGCCTGGAGGGTTGAACCCTGTAATATCACCAGGACGACAGCTCAAAGAATTGGTGAAGTATCTTTTTGGTAGAAAGGGTGCCTTGTCCATTGGGCCATTGGAAGCGGTTGCCTTTTTTAACCTGAATGACCCTGGTCGGGAAGATTGTGATTTCCAGTTTCATTTTGCGCCTCTACACATCGGGAAGGGGTACGATTATGATGTTTACGACCTTTCAACCTATCCCCGATCGGATGGGTATACCATTTTGCCTTCCTTACTTCATCCGAAAAGTAGGGGGCATGTTGGGTTAAAATCGAAAGATGCCTTTGCTGACCCCTTGATTCAACCCAATTTCCTATCAGAAGAAGCAGACCTACAAGCCCTAATTGAAGGAGGGAAGATTGCTTATGAATGGCTACAAGATCCGGTTTTTGATCATTGTCGGGAAGAAATGGTGGCACCTATGGATACAAGTTCAGACGAAGCCTGGGCGGAACATGTGCGTAATTCACTAGAAACCATTTACCATCCGGTAGGGACTTGCAAGATGGGTAAAGATGAATTGGCTGTAGTGGATCAAAATCTAAATGTTCACGGCTTGGAAAGATTGAGGGTGGTCGATGCGTCGGTTATGCCTACGATCATGACAGGGAATACCAATGCGCCTTGCTACATGATAGCCGAAAAGGCTGCAGATTTAATCCTTCAATGAATCATTTGATACTAGTCTCTTTTTTTCCACAAGATGTGAACTTAAAAATATGTGTAGTGTTATTTAATGTACATACATATATTTTAAATCTATGACACTCAAAGAAAAAACCGAAGACATCTACAACATGATTGGACAAGGCCAGCTAATGGAGGCTTTTGATAAATACTATTCTGAGAATGTAGTGATGACTGAACCTATGGGAACACGTGAAGGGAAAGTTGCTTGTCGTGAATATGAGGAGCAATTTCTAAACAGTATCCAGGAATTCCACAATATGGAAGTGAAAGCGATTGCTTCAGATGAAGAAAATGGAGTCGTTTTCCACGAAACATCAATGGATGTTACCTTCAAAGATGGCAACCGTGTACACATGGAGCAAACCGGTGTGCAACGTTGGGAAAACGGGCAGATTGTGCACGAAAGATTTTACTACGCTGGTAGTTGATCTTTTTCCCAAAGATATTTATGAAAGCCTGGCCTTTGGTCGGGCTTACCTTATTTATAGAATCATCCCAAGTTCAATCCCACCCAGGATCATTCTAAACGCTAACAATTCTTTGCTCGTAGACTCAGACTTCAATGCTTTCATTGTGGTCTCAGCTATTGATCATTTACCTGTGCAAAGATGATCACCGAAGCTTTCTGTATTTTTCGGATTTCGGTAAACTGCTTTAAACTGGGTGAAAACGTTTCATTTCAACCGGAATGGAAATAATCGATTTGAGACTTGTTCGGTCTGAATTTCAGAATTAGGCTACAGATCAATTGATTGGCAGATGTCCTTTTCTTAACTTGTCTTTCCATGAAGACACTTTTACTACTTGTTTTATCTGTAATTTTTAGTGCAATCCATCCCTTACAAGAAGCTGATTATGAATTCATTGCATGTGATCAGGAGACTAAACATGTGAATGAACGAAATGAGGTTTCGTTGATCATGATCAATGACCTTGAGGAAGAGGTGATCATCTACTGGATGAACGCACGTAAGCAGAAAACAGAGTATGCCAGATTATTTAAAGGAGAGGAGTTTCCCATCAATTCTGCGACCAATCACTATTGGGTATTGGAAACCGGATCTACCTGTTTGGGAGTCATTCAACCAAAGACCTCTGGTGATATCCATTTTTCTGAATTCCCCCAACTGGATAGAGGCGAAGATGACGGTGATTGAGGTAGAGAATAACTATCCTTGCGTCACACTAAGAAGCTTTTAATCCATTCTAATCAGGACATTTTCATACAAATTTAAAGCTCCTCAGAGTCATTCTTTGAAGGCTCTGAGGAATGTACTAGATCACTATTCTTGCCGAATAGTCTCCGCAGGATTCACTGAAGCAGTTCTATAAGTTTTCAATCCAATGGTCACAAAGGCCACCAACGCCGTAATAATACCCCCCAGGATAAAAAGCAAGAGGTGATCCGTGATTTGTATGCGGTAAGCAAAGTCTGACAACCAATTTTCCATGAATTTCCAGATCATAGGTATGGCAACCAAAATGGCAATGCTTACCAGTAACAAAAACTCTTTGGAGATCAGAAGAATAACTTGCTGGACTGAAGCCCCTAGTACTTTTCGGATGCTCAGTTCCTTTTGACGTTGTTGGGCGGAAAATGCTGCTAACCCAAAAATTCCCATACAAGCTAACCCAATAGAGATCATTGAGAAGATAGAGAAGACTTTCGCCTGTTGATCTTCCTGCTCGTATTGTTTTTCCAGGTCTTGCTCCAACATCCAGCTTTTCATAGGGTAGGATGGAGCAACGTCACCGTAGAGTAATTCAATTTGGCTCAGCGTCTCGACAATTCCACGCTCATTCATTTTAATTGAGATTCTGCGCATGTCTTGCCCCATGATGATGGCCTGAGGCGCTACTTCATCTTTCAACGTCTTGAAATGGTAATCTTTATAAACCCCGACGATTTTACGATCCCATTCCCGAAAAGGGATCTTGACCGTTTTGCCAATGATTTCGTCTGCATTTAATCCGGTTGCTTTCAGTGCACTTTCATTGATCATCAAGGCCTGTTCTTGTTCCGTACTCAATTGATCATCAAAACCTCTACCCGCAACGACCTGGATGTCAAATGCATCAAGATAGTAAGGGTCTGCAAATACGGTATTGACCCGAACACTTTCTTCGCCATCCACGAAATGAATGCCATAGCTATCGTGAAATCCACCTGGCACGCCAGAACTCACGGTAACCTGACGAATATCCGCATGTTGAAGTAATCTATTTCGGAAGTTTTCATAGCCAGCTCGAATTTCAGGATCTGTATCGATCACCAGAACTGCCGTAGCATCATAGCCCAGATCTTTGTCGTTCATGTACTGTAGCTGCACATAGATCAGCATCGTCACCACCAATAAGAATACAGAAAGCGTGAATTGTGCGATGATCAGGCCTTTTCTCACAAAGATGTTTCTACCCAAAGTGGGCTTATTGTTTTTAAGGATCTGAAGCGAGTCAAAAGATGACAAAAGCAGGGCGGGATATAGCCCGGAAGTCAACATGATGATGGCTAATACTCCTCCAAAGAAATACCAAAGATTTAAATCATGCCATCGGTAATTCACTTCCAATTGAAAATAGGTGTTCAGGGTATTTTGTAAGGCCACGCTCAACAAGATGGCGATGGTCATGGATAGGAGGACCAAAACCAGCGATTCCCCCATGAACTGGCCAATCAAACGGCTTTTGTCTACGCCCAATACTTTGCGAATGCCTACTTCTTTGGATCGCTTGTAGGATTGAGCAATGGACAAATTGATGTAATTGAAACAAGCAATGAACAAGATCGCTATGGCGACACTTCCAAGTATCCATAGTGTGGCTTTGCTTCCGGAGTTAATGTCATCGTATCGGGCTTTGTGAAAGTATATGTCGTTCAGGGACACGATCTTAAGGCCATTCTTGTTGTTGTTTTGTTTGAAGTCTTCACCCAGGTATTTTTCCATGAATCCCTCAAACTGACTACTGAGGTAAGGTGCTTCCACTGGATTGATCTTAACATAGGTGGAAACAAAGTTCCGCCACCAACCCTGGAACCATTCCGCACCTTCATAGAGCTGCATCGATAGGACCATGTCAAAATCCAAATGTGTCTTATTCTCTGGCTTGCCAAAGACACCCGCCACTACAAAGGCACTTTGACCATTTAAGGTAATGTTCTGTCCAACCGGGTCCTCATCACCGAAATACTTCTTAGCCAGTTCTTCACTAAGAACGACATTGGCCATTTCATCTAATACTGTCTCCGGATCTCCCTGAATCAATGGATAAGAAAAGAATTCAAAGAAGTTGGTATCCGCAATCATGGTCCGATTTTCATAAAACTGACTTTCGCCGCGGGTCACGACCCAATCATCGATGCTGTATCGCAACGTTTCCTTGATCGTACCGGGAAAATCATTTTTCAATGCAGCAGCATAGGGGGGAGCAGAAACACCGATATCATACCAGTCGCCATTGGCGTCCTGAGACGTTCGGTAGACTTTGAAAATTTGATCCTTGTCTGCATGAAAGTCATCGTACGTCAGTTCGTTTTCGATGTAGAAGTACAAGAACAGTACGGAAGTGAGGCCAATGGTAAAGCCCAATAGACTAATAACAGTGCTGGACCTGTGTCTGAGCAGGTTCCTCGCTGCGATTTTAGGATTGAAGAAAAACATGATATTTATTTTGAGTTTGAACATTTTGAGAAAGGCCGGACGGAAGTATTGCACAACTTCCAGCCAATATCTGAGAAGCAGAAAGCGTCGATTGTCCTGATGCAGAAAATCGAAGTATTCGTATAAATTCCCCTCAATCTCTTCGACCATCTCCTTGCGCACGAGTTTGCGTACCAGTCGCAGGGAAAGAGGTGGGGGATTGATGTTTGATTTAGACATGAACAAGTTCGAGTGAAAACCCAGGCGCCTGATCCCACATGGAATTGCGGGTGGATCTTATCTGATGGATGACTGTCTTGCCAGCTGCTGTAAGTTGGTAGACTCGTTTGCGCCGACCACCACGAGCTGCGGTGGCACCTCCCAGTTCAGATGTTAGAAAACCCTTTTTCTCTAGTCTACCCAAGGTCACGTGTAGGGCACCCATGGCAGTTTTGCGATTGGCCTGGCTAAGCAATTCTTGCTGTATTTTGAGGATATAGGCTTCGTCCTGCAAGATCAGCACGGTCAATAAGACCAATTCCTCAAATTCACCAACATTATTCTCGTTCATTTGTTTCTACTTTGTAAAGTAGAACGAAGATAGGATTAATTTGTTTCTATATTGTAGAAAGTAATATGTTTATTTCCGGATTTTGATGCATTTCTTGCTCAAGAACATAACCGTCAACATTATGACTTTAAACGGTTCAAAACACATAAATCTGAAGGAATAAAGATGATTGTAGTTCGTCAATGCGATGGCTCCGGCCACCCGACGAAGTGAACCAATCTTACGATTTATGGGCCTAAACTCCCGTGAGAGATCGCTTCGGTGCCTCGCGAAGACGGGAGGTTTTTGCATTTTCCTTAATTTGATGGCTATGCCTGTTAATAGAGAGAATGGAGTTTTAGAAGTTAATTATGAGAATCTCAATGAAGGATTTTTAATGACAAACATCAAGTGCCCTTACTTAATCACCCTATCATTGTACTTGTGAGCCTACAATTTTTTATCCATTACTTTCTTCACTTAGGAGCTCCCTTTTTCCTCGCTGTGATATTCTTCAAAGACGAATGGAAAAAGGCCTATTTCATCATGTTGGCTACCATGCTGGTAGACCTGGATCATTTGATGGCGACACCTGTTTTTCAGGCCAACCGATGTAGCATTGGTTATCATCCTTTACATACAATCTATGCTGCCGGTGTGTATGTGGTCCTGTTCTTTTTAAAGAAACCATGGAGAATCATTGGCATAGGTTTATTGTTTCATTTGTTGACTGATGCCATTGATTGTATGTTCATGTTTGGTAAGTGTGGAGCCTGTCATGAAGGAAATCCGCTGTATGAGTTATTGGGCAGTTGATAATGGTTGTTGATCATGCATAAAGCAGACATTCAAAATAGGGAAGACCTCACCAGATTGATCACTACTTTCTACGGAAAAGTGAGGCAGCATCCGGAATTAGGACCATTCTTCAATGAAACGATTTCCGACTGGGAAGAACATACAACGACGCTGACTGATTTCTGGGAAACCAATTTATTCTTCAAGCCGCTCTACAAGGGTAATCCGGTTAAAGCACACCTGGATGTGGATGCCAATTTTGGTCATACTGTGGAACAAGCGCATTTTGGAAATTGGCTGGAGCTGTGGTTCACGACCGTCGATGAATTGTTTGATGGAGAAAAGGCACACCTGGCCAAAGAACGAGCCAGAAACATGTCTCACATGATGTTCATCCGCATCTGGCAGGCTCGGAAACAGCAGAAAACATCTTAACCTGATAAAGATCAGTTAGCTGGTCTGACAAACGTCAGCAATTGGGGTAATGCCTTCCGCTAATCTTGTTCTCGTAAGCATTTACGAAAAGACATCTTCTTATGAAAGCACAATCAAGTACCCTTTCGCACCAAGTAAAACCTTTGTCACTGCCTCAAACGGAGACTGCTTTTAATCGATTCGTGACCTGGGCAGACAAAATGGATTATTACCGGTTGATCATTTTAGTGGGGATCATTCTTGCCCAGGGTTGTATCACCTTGCCTTTTGCATTGTGGGTAATGAACATTGCCGGAGATAGTTCACTACAAATGTTTGTGTTCATCTTCTCGAGTTTTACAATGATCACCATGATCCTGGCAGTTCAACCCATGAGAAGAACGCTGCCTTTATTCTTTGCATTGACCGCTTTACAATGGCTAATCACTGCCATTAACCTGATCGGGTTGATATAAAGACTAATAAGAATTTGAAATCCTGAAAAAGGAGTCAAGAATAAATTTAAGCAGAAAGCTCTTCGAGTATATCAAACGAATTTATCTGCTATTTTTCGAGGGTCAGGTAGCGCAGTATCTCTAACACCTGATCCTCATTTGTTGCTACGGCCGCTGCGCGTGCATCCACTTCTTTCAAAGCGTGCGTAAATCCTTCGGGGTGAATGACAATATAAGGTTTATTCAGGGCTGCAGCGTAACCTGCATCAAAGGCCGCATTCCATTGTCGGTATTGCTCTCCAAACTTAATGATCACTACATCTGCCCGCTCGATTTCCGTTTTGATTCGAATGCCATTGACCTTAGCACTCTTGTGGTCCTTCCAAAACGACTTCTCTTCTGCCCCCAATACATCACCCGCATCATCTGATGCCTGATGTGTTACCACTGGGGTAGAAAAGCTTACTGGCAATTCCTTGGCTTTCGCACCTTCAATGATGGCTTCACGCCATTCACTGTGTATTTCACCGGATAAGTAGATGGTTAGATTCATGACGAAAAATTAGTCAAAGATTTTTAGAAGCCTTTCGATAATGATCGTCAATGAATACTACGCGACTGTAGCCTGGTCTCGTCCCTCGTCCCTCGATTGTAACCGGGCCGCGAAGGCGAGGGTGTGCTAAATTTTCTCATTTCCATGAGGAATTAAAAATTACTATCCAATGTCGATTAGTTAAGAGAAGAATACCGTCATCGCGAAGAATGAAGCAATCTCAAATATACTTCTGGAGCATAAACATGAATTAGACTGCCGCTTCGGCGTTCCGATCGCAAGCTCGCAGTGACGAGCCATAACTAAACGACATTGAATTACTATCCCTCAGCCAACCGCTTCAACATTTTTAAACTCTCATGCGTATGTCTTCGGGCATCCGTTTGGGAGTTTAAGATGTGCTGTATAACACCCTCTTTATCAGCCACAAATGTCACTCTACCCGGAAGTAATCCGAATAGGCTTCTGGGAACACCAAACGCTTTTTCGGCTTTTCGTCCTTTGTCACTGAGTAAGCTGAAATTCAGGGAGTGCTTAGCGATGAAGCGCTGATGAGATTTCTCACTATCGCCACTGATGCCAAATATTTTCGCATCGTATTGTTTGAATTGGTCGTTTTCATTTCGGAACTCACAGGCCTCTTTGGTACAGCCAGGGGTGTCGTCCTTGGGATAGAAGTAGACTACCAACGGGTTTTTCCCTTTGAATTCCTGAAGATTTACCAGGTTGCCATCCTGATCATTTAAAGAGATATTTGGTAGCTGATCACCAACTTTAAGCATAAGTCTTTTCTAATTTCTATTGAATTTCCTCAGTATAACCGGCAACAGCAGCCAATCGGTTATCAAAGCTGTAATTAAAGCGATACAAAGGAAGAACCCAAGATAGTAGGTGCCACCAAAACCAGACAGTAAAAACAGCGCAAATCCAGCTACCAGTGTGATGGTCGTATGCAACATTCCACGCCCGGAAGTTTCCATGGTGTAGTCCAACTTTTCTTCAGTAGTGCCAGCCGGTGATCGTTTAAACGTGGCAAGGAAATGAATAGTATCATCTACAACAATGCCAAATACCAGCACGAATATCAGTGAAGTTGAGAGCTGAATGGGTACCTTCAGGACATACATCAACAGTCCAGTGATCAACAAAGGCACGACATTAGGAATCAATGCAATCAGTGACCATTTTGCTGATCGGAAATAGATCCCAAACAAAATAGAAACTAGCAGAACCGCCCATCCAAGGCTTTTGGCCATAGATCCTGCCAATAAATGATGCGTCTGATCGATCAAGTGATTGGTGCCGGTAATTCGATATTGAATGACCTCATGGTCGATGTTTTTGCGTACGTATTCTTTGAAAGCTGCATCTCGTTCATTGGTATTGAGCGAGCCATATTCCTTGATGTTTCCGGTAATTCGAGCAAGACGCTCATCTTCACTGACTACCTGAATACTAGACTGCCTTTCGATCCGTCGGGCCAGCAGCTGATCCTGACGTGAAATCTGCTTCAAATCGTATATACCATGCCTTGCATGCCGGGCATATTGCATAAACTTCGTAGGAGCTAACACATTGGCTACCGGATAAGACTGCTCCAGATATTTCACGATTTTAGAAGCTTCTACGAGCACCGCAGCGTCCCATATGGTCTTTGATGTGTCTTTAGGCCAGATCGCAACCTCATAAGGTTTAGAACCTCCCAATTGTTCATCGGAGAAGTTGAAACTTTGTACGGTCAAGGCATCCGATGGCATGTCATGCAGTAGATAAGCATCTACATTTAGCCTGAGGCTGGCCCAGAGTCCGGTACCCGTCAATAGGAAGAATCCGATGATAATGGCGATGCCATATCGTTTGGTGACTTGCAGAATCCAGGTGAGGCTATTACCAGAATTGACCGATGTTACTTTCCCTTTGAGAAAGAGCGGGGCAAGCATATAAGTAGTGATAAAGGCAAACAAGACACTTAGCGCTGCAATCCAGCCCATGTTACGGATCAGGCTCACAGGTATCCATAAGAGGCTTAGGAATCCGATGGCAGTAGTCACAGAAGTGAGGAAAGTAGGGGCAAGTACCTTTTCAATGGCCGATTGAGCATTCCCACTCGTGCGAAACGCCGCGATCAGGTGAATGGTATCTGAGCACGCCACAAACAATACGATAGGAGGCAACAGAGACGTCATGATGGTAACCGGCACCCCTAATAATGCCATTAGGCCAAACGTCCAGATCAGGCTCAGCACACTGATCAAAAATGGATAAAGTACCAGTTTAGCACTTCTGCAAATCCACCAAAGCACCACACCACACAGGACCAAAGACAAGGCCAGAAAAACGGCAAAATCTGTTTTGATGTAGCTAAGAAACTCTTTTTCCGCAGGTAGTCTACCCACTAAATAATGCTGCTCATAAGGTAAGGTATCAGCAATCGGCTTGACTTTTTCCATGAATAATTCTGACGCTTTGGCGTCAAGAAAATGACGGTGCTTGATCAGGATCACAAAAACATTGGAAGCTGGAAAGGCCTGGCTTAAATAGGGGTCATTAGCAATGAATAAACTGTCCGATTGCAGTTTTGATGCGGCATTGAGCAGAGGATAAGTCTGTACACCTGAAGGTCCTTTGATCAACTTTCTCAAGCTTAAAGGGGAATAAACGAACTCCACGTCTTCCAATTGTTCCAGCGCTTTGATTGTAGCGCGCATATCTTCCAGAAATTTCCACCGATACACACTGCTCTCGTCAGGAACGACCATTAGATTCAGGAAGTCATTGTCAAATCCGAATGCTTCCACCTGGTATAAGTAGAAGCTATGATCGCCACTTTCTGCAAACAATGATTCCAATTCAAATTGGAATTGCAACCTGGGAAGAAAAATGGCTAGAACAAGTGAGATTCCCAGGGTACCGAAAGCCAACTTCCTGGCAACTGCAGGTAGTAGTAAGATATTGGCGATTGCCGATGTTTTGGAGGATCGACTCATTTGGAAGCCGAAGGTAGTGACTTTATTTCATGATGATAAATAGCAGTTGATTCACTCCTGAAAATCTTATCTTTCGTTTGTCCAACAACTCAACTCTACAAGTCTGATTAATTAGATTTTAACCCAAAAAGAGACCTGATGGGCTTTATTCGGCGAATGATCAATTCATAAATCAAGAAACAGCCTCCAAAGGTGAAGCCATTGAGCAATAAAAGTTTCCATAAGGCATTCATAGTAAGCGGGAAAATCAATACTGATCCTCCGTATAAGACCATCATGTGAATGATGTATACTGGATAAGCCGCTTGACTCAGGTAAGTCAATACAGGACTTGATCGATTAAGATAGCGATATCCTAACCCAACAATGGCATAAATCCAAAGACATGATTCGATGGACATCAGGTAATCCGGAGTTCTTAATTCGAAATACAAGACACGCATCAAATAGATTCCCACGGCAAGGCTAACGGTGATACAACGATACCGTGATAGGTTAACGAAGATTTCCTGACCTGAGAACGCCATAAAGAACCCAACCAGAAAGGCCACCAATCCCAAGAAGAATCCGTGCCAGGTCATCGCGTATAGCTCAAAACTTTCCGGTTGCATCAATTCGGCTTCCAGTACAAATGGAATGATCAATCCCAATAGAAATAGTGGATGACTGAACATTTGCTTCACGCGTTTTACCCATGGTGACGCTATGTTGATTTTTAAGAAGAAAAACAGAGGAGTAAGCAGCAGTACATAGCTAAATATGTTGCCCAAAAACCATAGGTGTCCGGGATTAGGTAGATACAGCATGGGTTGGGAGTAGTAAACCTGCCAGATATTTTGGTGTAAAGGCACCCAGAGGAATATACCTACCAAAAACGGAAGGAGAATCCTTTTGGATCGTTCCTGGATTAAGGTTTTCCAGGTCCTGTTTCGCAATGCAAACCAGACACCCATTCCAGACACAAAGAACAAAAAAGGAATTCGCCAGATGTTGATCATGGACATGAGTACCCAAAGTGGCTCACTGAATTGATCATTTTGAATGAAGCGGATCAATGCTCCCCAGGGTTGAAAACCTATGGATGAATGATAGACCAGCAACATGCCAATGGCGATGACACGCAGCCAATCTATGTCGTATCGTCGATCAGATTGCATATTGACTTTCATGAGTGACTTATTGGTTGGTAAGCATTTCCGCGATGACCTGCCGGTTCTCCTCTAGAAAGTCATAATCGAGTTTGAATCCCAGAGGTCCCAGGTCTCTACTGATTTGATCGTAAGCGGGTTTTACACTTTCAAAAGGAGCTTGTACCGATTGTAGCGGCGTGCTGCCAAAGGAATTGGTCAACTCCTTGTTTGCTCCTTTAGCCAATAGCGCTTCAACAATTTCAATCCGGCAAAGAAAAGCAGCGGTATGCAGGGGAGTGGACCCATCGGCACTCGTTACATGGATATCAGCATTGGCGTCAATCAGAAGTTTTGCAACCTCTGGTTTATTGAAGAGGGCGGCAATGGTAAGTGCGGTAGACCCGTATTGATCTTTAACATTCAAATCCGACCCGGCCTGAATGTGTTGCTCGATGGCCTTTGTATTGCCCAAAAAGGCTGCCTCATGTATGGTTTGTGAAGGAGCCTCAGGCGTCTTATCTGCCTCAGTTTTTTGGCTGGACTGACATGCCCATTGCAAGGTCATGACGCTGATTAGCAAGAGGAAGTTAAAATAGATTCGCATAGTGAAAACTGTTTAAGTATTTTTTTTAGCAAAGGTCATTGAGCGAGTCCCAGTCCACTAAACAGCTGTGAATCAAAACATAGCAATCTTTGATCGAGTGTATCAACTATGCGGCATCCGTATCAACTATGATGCAAACACCTTGAAAGGGGCCTGGAAAAATGGGCGTTTAACACCTTAGGTCTGCATGATCTTTCCTAAGATTGTAGCCATAAATTTTACCGATTCGTGTCCGACTTTCTTCAAGTAAAAAATGAATTCCTGGAAAAAGTGGTGGCTGAGATAGAAGCCAACCTGGGAGACGAACAATTCGGTGTGACGGAACTGGCTGATCGCATGCACATGAGTCGATCTAGCTTATTGCGTAAGGTGCAAAAATCCACCGATCAGTCCGTGAGTGTTTTCATTCGTAATGTAAGGCTGCATCATGCCAACTCTTATCTCAAAGATGAGGCACTTACAATCTCAGAAATAGCTTTTAAGGTCGGCTTTAGTAGTAATTCCTATTTCATCAAGTGTTACAAAGAGAGGTACGGACATTCGCCAGGGGAAGCACGTAAACAAGCGGAAGAAATGGCTCTAGAGGATCATAGCACTTCTCTTCCAAACCATCGTAATCTTATCTTGGTCAGCGGTTCTGCATTACTATTGATCCTGATCGTTTTTGGCTGGATGCTAAGTTCTCAGAAGCAAAGCATCCCTGAAAAGTCCATTGCAGTATTACCATTCATCAATGATAGTCAGGATAGCAGCAATGTATACATCATCAATGGGATGATGGAATCTATTTTAAATAACCTGCAGAAGATTGAAGACCTACGGGTAGTAAGCAGAACTTCCGTTGAGCCTTATCGAAATCTGCAACATAGCATTCGTGATATTGCGGAAGACCTGGAGGTGTATTATGTGCTGGAGGGTAGTGGACAGAAGATAGGGGATCAGCTCTTGTTCACAGTCCAGTTGATCCAGGGTAAGCGCGACAGTCACCTTTGGTCCAAACAATACCAACGCACTACACAAAACATTTTCGATCTACAGGCAGAAGTTGCGTCAGATGTGGCTGCTGAGATTGAAGTGATCATTACTCCGGATGAACAACGTAGGATTGCGACGACTCCCACAAAAGACCCTGTGGCATTTGACCACTACCTTAAAGGCGTGGCATTTACCAAATCGCAAAGCCTGGAAGGCCTGGATAGTGCGATCGTTTATTTCGAAAAAGCCACCTTCAAAGACCCAGATTTCGCTTCGGCGCATGCTTACCTCGCTATCTGCTATTATTATCTGGATGTATTTAAGCTGGATAAACAATATAGCGAGATCATCAACCGGCACGCCGATCGTGCCATTCTACTTGACCCGGAATCGGGCATTTGTGTGATTTCCAAGGGGTTGTATTACCTGCATGAAGGACAGTACGAAAGGGCCATTACCTATTTTGAAAAGACGTTGGAATACAATCCCAATTCGGCTGAAGCCAATAACCTGCTGTCGTTGATCTATAATAGCTATTTGCCAGACTCGAAAAAATATTTAAAATACGCGCTGAGAGGAGCCAAACTCGAAAAGTCAGGTAGCGACTCTACAGCAACGGGTTTTCTTTATTTGCATCTGGCCAATGCTTTGATCCAAAATGGATTTGTGAAGGAAGCGGAACAAAGCGCTCGAACCTCTTTGCGTCACGATCCTGATAATTTGTATTCCGAGTACGTCCTTGCCTACATTCTATTAGCACAGGACAGAAACATTGAACGAACCAGGGACATGCTTCTGGCTACTTTGCAACGGGATACCACAAGGCTGGACATCATACAGGAAGTAGCCAAAGTATATTACTCAATGGAACTATATGACACGGCCTATTACTACTACGATAAGTTCTTAAAAACAAGGGACTTATATGGTATGTCCGTTTTTGAGGCGGAGGAGGCCAAAATCGCCTTTGTATTAAAGCAACTTGGGAAGGATCAGGAAGCACAAGTATATCTCGATCAATTCAAGGCCTATGCGGAAGAAGATGTTTCCATTTATCAGGATTTACATTGGTTCAGCTACTACGCAGTGACTGGGGAAATGGAAAAGTCCATTGCCCATCTGGACCTTTTCTCAAAACAAAGTGGATTTCAATATTGGTTTGTGTTGTTTTTAGAGGATGATCCTATTACGAGATCAGTGATGAACCACCCAGGATATGAAGTTATCGCAGACCGAATCAATACAAAGTTTTGGGAATCGCATAACAAGCTCAAAGAACAACTCAAGCAAGAAGGATTACTTTGAGGAAAACAGTTTTAAATTTGATGTTTACCTAAAAGCAGAAGCTTTCTTTGTTCTTTGTCGATTAATACAGGGAACAACTATTCTGACAATAATGCATGTAAAACCAAGATTCCTCGTCTTGATACTATTTTCGGTGCACACACTTTGTGCGCTGCAAGCAACGCAAGATTCTACCAAATGCGCGCAATTAATTAAATCTGCAGAACGAGATCCAACTAATGCCCTGGCGTCCAGTCGACCCTGGCTACCCGATGGAAAGTACCTGATCACACAGCCCTGGTGATCATGGAATACTTCTATGAAGGATTGAGATGGCATGAAAAAAAGCGAAGCCGTGCTATATGCCCAGGCGCAATACCTTGAAAACGCAAGTTACGCTGAAAAAGCACCATTCTTTTGGGCCGGCTATTACATACTCGGCAATGATGAACCCATTGTAAATGCTGGAACATCACGCTATTGGGCCTCTCTGATAGGATTGTTGCTCGTGATTGCGGGCTATTTCACCCTTAGAAGAAGGAGTTGATCACTTATTATTCACTTTTCAGCACCTCAGCTGGATTTCGATCATTCCGAATGACCTGCGTGATCAGTGGAACAAGAATTAGTAAGGCGAGGATAATCGCACCTATTGCAAAACTAGAAACACCGATCTCAGTATGGTAGGCATAGTTTTGAAGCCACTGTTCCATGGACATCCATACCAATGGCACTGCCAATGCCATACCGATCACCAGACTCCATAAATATTCTTTTGCAAGTAATTGGATCAGCGCCACAAGATCGGCACCCAGCACCTTACGAACAGCCATTTCCTTTTGTCGGATTTTCAGGGCGTATCCCATCAAGCCCAACAATCCAAGGATGGCAATGACAAGGGTGATCGCAGTGAAAATCTTTAGCAGTTCTTTTTGTTGACGTTCACTTTCATAGAGGTTGTTCATTTCCTGATCAAGAAAAACCATGTCCATGGGGTATGCAGCGTATTTGGTTTGCCATAGGGCTTCCATTTGTTCTACCGTCTCAAAAAGGTCGCCACTATTAAGTTTGACCAGCAAATGATTGAGCCAAATCGGTTCATAAACCATTATTACCGGATCGATGGCAGCCCGCAAACTCTCCTGGTGATAATCCTTGACTATTCCCACGATCTGGCCTTCCGATAATTGATAAAAGGGATTGAATCCGCTAATGGTCTTTCCAAGTGCTTCAGAAGGATTGTCCCATCCCAATAACCGGACCGCAGCTTCATTGAGGACATAACTTCGTTGGCGATCGCTTATCGTGCTAAAGATCTCTTGAACAGAAGATCCAGGAGGGAAGGCAGGGTAGGACACCTGGCGCAAGGCTTTGCCAGCTACAAACTCCATTTTCATCAATTCCGGAAAGTTTGGTTCTACAATCTGAATATCTACCGGAATACCGTCTTCCACTTCCTGACCAGGCTTTAGTAGGATAATTCCGTCTCTTACGGCACTGCCCGGTAACTCCATAACGGCTGATACGGCATTGATTGAAGGGAGCCTGACGAGCTCCTCTCGAATAACGTCCATGTTCTGCTTTACAGCATCTGGTATGTGCCGTATTGCTACCAATTGTTCCCGTTCAAAACCCAGGTTTTTGTTTAGAAGAAAATGAAATTGTTGCGTCGTGATGTGCATGGCTGAAATCAAGGCCATCGCCAACCCAAATTGTAGACCGATCAGGATCTTTCGCCGTGGTAATTTTGAATTGATGGCCAGTTGCGACTTCAGTGCCTGAATAATGGACAACTTCACCAGGGCCTGAGTAGGATAGAGGCTACTGATCCACGGAACAACAATCATCAAGGAAAGTGTGACTGCTAACAATAAAGAAGTATCAGGCTGTAGTGTCTGCCCCAGGAACGCTCCCAGATATTTCAATAGCGTGACGTAACCAATTCCGGCTAGAACAAGGCTGAGAACAAACAGCAGGAACGACTCCAGGAAGAAATATTGCCGAAGGTGCGTTTTAGAACCACCCAAGACCTTTCGAATGCCCAATTCACGAGACCTGTTCAAGGACTGTACCGAATTGAGGTTCGCATAATTTATGATGGCCACCAGTAAGAGGAATACACTGGCCCCCAGAAAAATGAGAATATTGGAAAGCTGATTGTTGGTCGCTATTTCTCGTGACAAATGTGAATTCAGGTGAATATCCGAAATCGGCTGCAAGTTGAACATGGAGGTGGTTTCCGGATCAGGGGCATGTGTTTCAATGAATGACGGCATATCTTCGGTAATTACCCTGGCATCTTTTTCTGCACTCAATTTCACGTAGATATATGCCCATCCTGTGCGTTCTTCTTGCGTATTGATTGTGGTCAAGAGATTGATTGGAAGGTGACTATTATCCGGAATGTCCTTAATCACTCCTGTTACCTGATAAGTTTCAAAATCGCCAGAGTTACTGACGGTTTTCAGGGTTTCCCCCAACACCTCGTTTGTGCCAAAATACTTACGAGCGATCGTTTCTGTGAGCACCACACTGTTGGGATGACGTAAGGCAGATTGTGCATCGCCATGGACGAATGGTAGGTCCAAAACGTCAAAAACATCTGGATCCACGGAAAAAGCGTAATGTTCCCGAAATGCCTGTTCACCGACTTGAATATCCCTGAATCGGAAAGACTGGAACCGTACATATTGCTCTACTTGTGGAAAGTAGTCTGGTAGCTTATTGATCCAGTCCAGTGGTACCCGAGCCCAATGTCCATCAACAGGTTCGTCCGCATTTTCCTGGTATGTGATACGAAAAATTCGCTCATGGTCTTTGTGATAGCGATCATACCCCAATTCGTGTGTCACATATGCGAGGATCAAACCAAAAACCATCAAAGAAATACTCAGACCCGATACATTGATCACAGTGTAATTCCATTTTCTACGCAGGTTACGAATGATTACTTTGAGTAGATTCGCCCCAAGGCCTGAAGGTTGTTGTCGTTGTTTTCTTCTTAAATGAGTGATACGCATCATGCCCAATAATTCTTTCATAACGAGTCGATAGTAATGCAATGAACGTGGTTTTGCTTCTGCAAGGGCCTCTTCGAAATCACCTTCAATGATCTCTTTGTCCCTGCCCGTTGCCATCAGGGAGATCAGCCACTTGATCGAACGGGGTAATTGGCTTTTCATGACAACCCAGGAATGAGTTTATACCAGCCACTACGCAACTCATAAGAGCTTCTTAATACTTCTTTCCCTGCATCGGTGATCTCATAAAATCGCTTTCTTCTACCACCACGCTCGGAGGTAGCACCACCTTCATGAGAACTAATAAATCCTTTGTCCTCCAATCGATTCAGGGCTGCGTGCAAGGCACCGATGCTTGGTTTTCGGTCCGCAGTTTTACTTAATTCTGTACGAATTGACATACTGTAGGCTTCTTCCTGCAAAGCACCGACAATGAGTAAGACCAGTTCCTCAAATTCACCGAGATGGGTTCTTTGCATATTTGTGTCTTGTTTGTAGACTAAATACGAAGTTGCACATTTTAAGGTTCAGTTTTTTAATTCTCAACAAAATATTTATCATTGCGTATATATACAGTATATACACTATGTACATTAATTACATTTTGTGATCTCTCTATGAAAATAGTTATCTCAAATGCGTCACCAGAACCTATTTATGAACAAATAGGGAAGCAGATCAAATCCCAGATCATCTCAGGGGATTTGAAAGAAGGAGATTCATTGCCATCAATAAGAAAATTGGCTTTGGAACTTCATATCAGTGTGATCACAACCAAACGTGCCTACGAAGAATTGGAAAAAGAGGGTTTCATCGATACCGTGGGAGGTAAAGGAACTTTTGTCGCCATACAGAACAAAGACCTGCTTCGGGAAAAGAAGATGAAGTCTATCGAAGATCAAATGGTACACATGGTAACCGAAGCTCAAAAAATGGGAATAAGCCTGGAGGAGCTTCAGGAAATGTTGAACATCTTATTTAATGACAATGACTAATACGTTAGAAATATCAAACCTTTCTAAATACTATAAAGGCTTTAGCCTCAATAAGATCTCTTTCAATTTACCAAGTGGGTACATCATGGGCCTGATCGGACCAAATGGGGCAGGTAAGACAACCATCATCAAGGCCATCATGAACCTGGTGATGAAGCAGGAAGGGGAGATCAAAGTCTTTGGGATGGACCATCAACAGGATGAAGTAGCCATAAAAAAACGCATTGGTTTTGTTTACGATACGCCTAATTTTTATGCTCATCTGAACCTGAAAAGGCTCAAGAATGTCATAGCACCATTCTACGAAAATTGGGACGATCAGGTGTTTTATGATCTGGTTGACCGTTTTGGATTACCCCTGAATCAGGCATTGAAGAAGTTTTCAAGAGGGATGACCATGAAAGCCTCCATTGCCATTGCGCTTTCGCATCATGCTGATTTTATCATCATGGATGAACCTACTTCCGGACTGGATCCGGTCGTCCGAAGGGAGCTACTTGACCTTTTGCGCGAGCTGATTCAGGACGAAAATAAATCCATCCTTTTTTCGTCACATGTGACCACTGATATAGAGCAGGCTGCAGATTACATCACCTATGTGAACAATGGTCAGGTAGTATTCTCCAAAACAAAAGATGAAGTTTATGAACAGTATGCGCTGGTAAAAGGAGGGAACGATCTGCTGGACCGTGATACCCGAAAAACCATGGTAGCAGTGAGGAGCAGTGACTATGGTTTTGAAGGACTGACTGCTGATTTAAAGCGCGCAAGAGACGTGTTTGGGGAACAAGCTGTTTATGATAAAGCAACGCTGGAAGACATCATGTTTTTCAACAACCTTAAGACTAAAAATGGGCAATAACATACTGAAATTGGTCATCAAAGACTTCAGAGCGAATACTGGTTATTTGCTTTTGTTATTTGCTATTTTGATATCCATCAGTGTTGGTTTTAATCTATCCATTATAACAGAAGGTAAGGTGGAGTCTGAAGTCTATTTACTGGTGATATTAATAAGCACTACCATGGCAACTAAACTGTTTATCATCACTGAAACGGAAGTCAGTGCTGATAAATTGATCGCTGGTTTGCCAGTCAATAGAATGCAAATGGTACTGGCAAGGTACCTGTCATCCATAATGATGATCTTTTTAGCATTAATGGTGCATTGGAGCATTGTTCATCTGGTGTCAAATGAAGTAGTCCGTAGTGAAAATGGCATCTTGTATCGACCGGATATGTGGATCGTTATGGGGTTGCTTCTTACCCTGTCTGATGCCTTTTCTTTTCCATTTCATTTTGTGTTTGGGGCCATCAAAGGAGGCCTGATGTATGGATTCGCGCTGATTGCTTTCATCATATTGACCATTCTGACCATCACCCTGATCAACAACAATGACGCTTGGAAAGCTTTATTCCTAAAAATTACCCAACAACCGACCGGATTAATCTTTACTGAATTAATCGCCCTGTATCTCTTGATTTTGGGCAGCTCCATGCTCATTTCAATGAACGCCTATAAAAACAAAGACCTATGAACAAAACTGCCATTATACAACTCATTCAGAGGGACTTAAGCGCTTATAAGGTCAACATACTTGCACTTTCTTGTTTTATGTTGATCGTGAGCATGTTCATCACTTTTATCAACACCAATACCTTAGGCATATTCACGTCAGGAATCGGTAACATTATCATGGTGGTGATCGGCTCTTTTGCCATGGAACAATCCGGTAGTGTCATAAGAATGCACACCGCTAGTTTGCCAGTTACCAGGACAGAAATCGTGTTCGCTCGATTTGGTACTTCATTGATCATCGTCTTTCTGAATACCATTTTGCACTTTATTGTTTTCAATGCGCTGACGACTGTGATCCATCAGGATCCTGTCTATACTGATGGTTACCTCTTATTGTTTGCGCTGGTTTATGGAGTTTTTCAGCTTTCGATTTACTACCTCGTCTTTTATCGGGTGAACATGGTTGTTTCCGTAATCATCTTCGTCCTTCCTGTTATGATATGGACGAGTGTTTCACCCCAATCAGGCTTTTTGAATGATTATATTCAGGGAGATCCGAAGCACCTGATACTGTTCACGTTTGCCACTGCATTGATACTAATCTTGTCCGTTTGGACCACTAAAAATTATTATAAGAAGAAAAATTTGTAATAAGCAACTACGGATATCATACTAGAAGTCTGCTCAAATTTATGATCAGCTATATGTAAAATATAGACTGATTCCATCAACCTTTACTTCGAACCCGGACTATTGCCACCAGTCATCTCTGAAGTAGTCCCGGACTTATTCCTTGTTTGACTTTTTAAACCATCAAAATATGAAACTCAAAATCGAAAATCTAACAAAAACGTATTCCAATGGCGTAAAGGCCATCAATGATCTCAACCTCGAAATAGGGACCGGCATGTTTGGCCTGCTTGGCCCAAATGGTGCGGGAAAATCTACCCTGATGCGTACCATTGCCACACTACAAAAGCCTGATTCAGGAGAGATCACTTTCAATGGAATCAATGTCTTGAGAGATCAGATCGCACTCAGAAAAGGACTTGGATATTTACCTCAATCGTTTGGCGTTTATCCAAAGATTTCTGCAGAGGATTTGCTGGATTACCTGGCCACGTTGAAAGGGGTGAAGTCCAAATCGGACAGAAGAAAGTTGGTGCAGGAAGCACTTGAAATTACCAATCTGTATGATGTGCGAAAGAAACGCGTGTCAGGCTATTCCGGGGGAATGAAGCAGCGTTTCGGTATTGCTCAGTTATTGCTGAATAACCCCAAACTGATCATTGTAGACGAACCTACCGCCGGACTTGACCCCACAGAGAGAAATCGGTTCTTGAATGTCATTCGGGAAATTGGAACGACTAATACCGTGATCTTCTCCACACACATCGTAGATGATGTAAAAGAGCTTTGTACAGACATGGCGATTTTGAATGGCGGTCGCATATTGCGACACAATACGCCCAGAGAGGCCACTGCGGCATTTGAGGGGAAAATTTGGACCACAACCATTAGTAGGACAGAATTAGGACAAATGGAGGCCAACTATCAGGTACTTTCCTCAAATTACAATGAAGACAATGGTCTAAACATTAGGGTTCATTCTGAAAACAGGCCTTCAGATCAGTTCACCACCGCAACTCCCCAACTTGAGGATGTGTATTTCCACACCCTAAAACAGGAATAAGTCCGATCCAATTCCATCTCATTTCCACACACCAAAAGCAATCCAGATGTTTTATACAATATTCAAGCATGAGCTGTCTTATTGGCTGAGAAAGCCAGTATTTTATATTTACTCTTCCATCTTCTTCGTTGCCGCATTACTTATTGCTTCGATTTCTGCCGGGATTTTCGATGAGGTTAGCTCCACCGTTGGTTCCTTGAAGATTGTAAACTCACCATCCGAAATCAACAAGATCTTCAATACGCTTGCTACCCTGATCTTTTTTCTTTTTCCTTCGATAATTGGCGTTTCTGTTTATAGGGATTTTAAAAGCGAAATGTATACCATCTTGTATGCTTATCCTTTTACGAAATCCCACTACTTATCGGCCAAATTCCTTAGTTCTTTGCTGATCGTGAGTTTCATTGTGCTGTTTATAGGCCTGGGAATGACCATAGGGTTTCGCCTGCCTGGCACAAACGGAGCGATTGTTTCAGCATTTAATCCGATTCCATATATACAAGCCTACCTGGTTTATGTCTTGCCCAATGTCTTGCTATTTGGATTGATTGTATTTGCAGTGGTGGTCTTTACCCGAAACATTGTAGCGGGTTTTGTGACGGTGATTGTATTGGCACTTATTCAAGGCGTTACCAATGTCATGTTGTTGGATCCGGAGACAAGAATCCTGGCTGCTTACCTGGATGTGTTTGGTGCATCTGCTACCGATTATTATACGCAGTATTGGACTGCAGCAGAGTTGAATGAAAGTTTGTTACCGTTTAAAGGACTCATCCTGTACAATCGACTGTTGTGGCTATCGGTGGCCATGTTGATTTCGGGAATTGTTTATGCCTACTTCGATTTTGGCCAACAGGGGATATCATTCGTTTCTAAAAAAAGTGGCAGTGAACCATCTTCTAACAGGAATTTAGGAGGTGTCATTCAGGTGCGACTTCCTCAGGTAGTACATGATTATTCTTTCCTTCAAAACGTGAAAGTGCTGTGGAGGCTATCCAACGTTGATCTGAAATATATTGTTCGCAGTTGGCCCTTCATCATATTCACCTTATTTGGACTAACGATGTTGCTGGAGGACCATGTAAAATCAGGTATGGTTAGGGAAACGGCCATGCTACCAGTTACCTGGAAAATGCTGCGTTACAGTGAGGAGTTCCAATTCTCGATGATCATGTGTACGTTCCTCTATTCAGGAATGCTTTTGCAGCGGGCCCGAGCAGCAAACATCCTTCAACTTACTGACATTTCACCTGTTCCGAATTGGACCTTACTTGGGTCTAAGTTCCTGGCGATTATCAAAATGCAGGTCATCCTGTTGATGGTCATCATGACAGCCGGCATTGGCTTTCAATTGTACCAGGGTTACTATCACTTTGAGATTGGCCTGTATTTATTTGGATTATTGGGAACCGACCTTTGGCAGTTTATCATATGGGCGTTGTTGGCTTTTTTCATTCAAACACTGGTAAGAAATCCTTATCTGGGAACTTTTGTGCTATTGGTATTACTGCTCGGACTCGGTACACCTTTGTTGCGAATGATTGGTGTGGAACAGGATGTATTTGTCTATGGGAGAGGCCCCGGAACTCCATATTCCGACATGAATGGCTTTGGGAACTGGCTGGCTGCTTTTTACAGCTACATCCTCTACTGGCTGCTCGCCGGGTCAACACTTCTGATAGGAGCAGGATTATTAATGGATCGAGGGTTCTCTCAATCCTTTTCCGAACGCTTTAGGATGATGCGAGCCAGGTTTGATAGAAAAACGCAGACTGTTTTTGTGATCCTGTTATTAGTTTTTTTTGGGATGGGATTCAGGATCTATTATGAAGATAATATTGCTAATCCCTGGGTGTCATCAAAAGAAAAAGAACAAATACAGGCACAATGGGAGCTAAAATACGGCCAATACAAAGGGGCCATTCAACCTAGGGTATTATCCGTAAAAACGAATCTGGACATTTACCCGGAAATGCAGGATTTCAAGATGCAAGGCACTTATTCCATGGTCAATAAGTCTTCGGTGGCCATCGATACCATTTTTCTTAAATACAGTGATTTTTATAGCCGATTTGAATTAAACCAGACCAATATCGCAATAGAGGATACCCTTTATCGATTCAATATTTACCAGCTTGAAAAGCCTTTACAGCCTGGAGATAGCCTGGAACTAACCTTTACCATCTGGAATAAACCAAATACTTTTTTGAGTCAACATTCGCCAATTCTGGCAAACGGAACATTCCTCAACAACTTCAAATTGATGCCATTCCTGGGATATCCAGGGGGTGGATTGGAAGACAATGAAGTTCGCAAAAAGTACGGTTTACCTGAATTTAATTCATCACCGCTACCATCCGATATGACTGCACTGGGCAATCATATGATCTCAAGGGATTCAGATTGGATTGATTTTGAAACAACAGTCAGTACTTCCGAAGATCAGATAGCCATTGCACCAGGATACTTGCAAAAAGAATGGATTGCAAATGGTCGCAGGTTCTTTCACTATAAGATGGATAGCAAAATGCTGAACATCTATTCATTTAATTCAGCACGATATGAAGTCAAAAGGGATCAATGGAACGGTGTAAATCTTGAAATCTACTACCACACAGGCCATGACTATAACCTTGAACGGATGATGAATGGAATGAAAGCAGCTCTGGAGTACTGTTCTGCCAATTTCAGCCCTTATCAGCATCGACAAGCGCGTGTGATTGAGTTTCCGAGAACCTTCGGTGATTTCGCCCAGGCTTATCCCAATACCATCCCATTTTCAGAAGGCAGGGGTTTCATTGCGGATGTTGATGATTCCGAAGAAGGTGGTGTGGACTATGCTTTTGATGTGACAGTTCATGAAATGGCGCATCAATGGTGGGCCCATCAGGTCATTGGTGCCGACGTGAAGGGTTCCGGTGTACTTGCAGAAGGGCTAGCGGATTATGTCCGTCTGAAGGTACTGGAAAAGGAATATGGGATCGGCAAAACCCAGAAGTACCTTAAATATGCTACTGATAGGTACCTAAGAGGAAGAGGAAGGGATAAGAAAGGGGAGAATCCACTGATTTATGAAGACAACCAATCTTACTTACGCTACTCAAAAGCATCAGTGGTGCTTTATGCGTTAAGCGATTATCTGGGAGAACAAAACCTCAATCAGGCATTAAGCAGATATGTGAAAAAGGTACAGTTTCAGGAAGCACCATATACGACCTCACTGGAACTGGTACAATTTCTTAAATCAGCAGCTCCTGATTCCCTGCAATACCTGATCTCGGATATGTTTGAGCACATCACCTTGTATGATAATAAAATCATAAAAGCTGAAACGCATGAGCTTGAGGATGGTACTTGGCAAGTGGACATTGAATTCCTGACAAGTAAGTATCGGTGTGACGAGAAAGGGAATCAGCTGTTATCAGATGACATGTTATCCTACCAAGCAGAAGGTGAACAAGAATCACAAGTATCCATGAATCTGGCGGACTATGTTGATGTCGGGATTTTTGATGCTGAAGGAAAGGAGATATACTTAGCTAAACGCAAAGTCCAGACTATTTCAAATTCCATTTCAATAATAGTTGATCAGCAACCTTCAGAAGTAGGGATAGATCCATATCACAAATTGATAGACCGGGAATCGGAGGATAATAGGATGGAGATTCATTGAACAGACAATCAGCTTATTAAGATGGTTCAATTAACAAATGAACTCTTTATGAATCTTGTAAGTGAATTAATTCATTTCATAACCTTAACAAATGTGGAATAAATAATTATATCTATATTTGTTAAGTAAATAAAATGGAATGGCCTATCAACTAGGAGAGTTTGAAGAATTGGTGTTGCTTACGGTCGCAGCACAACATGATGAAGCATATGGTGTCTCCATACATGAGTTTCTAACAGATCATACCCAGAAGAAGATCAACATCAGTGCAATACACGTAGCGCTTAAGCGACTGGAAACCAAAGGCTTTGTGCAATCCAGTTATGGAGGTATCACAGAGGAACGAGGTGGTCGCAGAAAGAAGTATTACGTCGTTACAGCCCTGGGAAAAAAGGCATTGGACCATTCTCATGACTTACGGACGAGCATTTACCAGCAGATTCCTTCCATCAATTTCCCTAATACCTGATCAGATGTCAAAACATAATCCTCCTAAATGGCCACTGCGTTTTTTGCATTGGTTTTGTAAAGAAGAAAGCCTGGATGAAATCGAAGGGGATCTCCATGAAATGTTCCAGAAACGATCAAAGACCTCTGTTTACAAGGCAAAGTTTTTCTTTTATTGGAATGTACTCCGGTCCATGCGTCGGATGAACATGAAGACGGTCCAAATCAACTGGCCAGTCGGGACGATTTCCTTCATACAGACTGTCAGGTTCCTAAGAAGAGATGGTGTTTATTCCTTGCTCAATGCGTTGAGCCTTTGTATTGGATTCAGCCTGACTTTGCTATTCGTCTGGTATGCCAACACCGAATTGTCATTTGATCAATTTCATTCGAAGAAAGACCGTATCTACAGAGTTTCATTTGATCAATACATGGACATGGGGTCATATGCTACTACGCCTTACCCGGTAGGTCCGGCAATCAAAGAGGATTATCCAGAAGTGTTAGCCATGACCCGCTTTGCTAGTGCCGGTAGGATGCCGGTAAAATATGAAGACAAGGCATTTTTTGAAAAGATCAAACTAGCCGATGAAGATTTCTTTCAGGTATTTGATTTTCCACTTTTACTGGGAAACCCTGCATCGGCCTTGAAAGATCATCATCAGGTCGTCATCAGTGAAACACTTTCCAAAAAGTACTTTAAAGACGAAAACCCTATTGGAAAACAGCTGATAATAGGAGCAGATGGCTCTTATAACGCCACGGTCACGGGAGTCTATCAGGACATGCCTGCCAATTCACAAATCCAGGTTGATATTATCTTGTCCTATGAGACGCTTCATCAGCTTTATCCCGTTATTGAAACACTTTGGAGGCAAATGCCTGGCAATTATACGTACCTACTGCTTAATGATGAAAGTAAGGCAAATCCATTGCAACGTAAATTGACACAACTCAAGGATAAATACGTTTCTGAATTGGAGCGTGGTGGTTATGACTTTCGATTGATCCCTTTGGTGGATGTGCATTTCTACGAAGGGCTATACAATGAGAATTCACTGAACAGAAGTTTCAAAGATTTGGTCGTTTTTGGCATAGTGATAGGACTGATCTTGTTAATCAGTATCATGAATTTTGCCAACCTTACTTCCAGCCGGTACCTCACACGGATCAAAGAAGTTGGTGTTCGAAAGGTAATTGGTGCTGGGAAAACGCAGCTGCTGTTCCAGTTCCTGTTTCAATCATTCATGATGGTGGTCATTGCCATGATACTGGCCTACGCCGTAATGATGGGCATACTCCCGTATTTCAATGAATTAGCGGTGACCTCCTTTGAAATGAACCAAATCTTACAGCCCGTATCGCTTATGTCGACGTGTGTACTGATCGTAGGTGTTACCTTGATTGCGGGTATCATTCCAGCTATCAAGCTTGCATCATTAGATGTTGCCAGACAAGCTCAAAACGGCTTAAGTAAGGCTGGCCAGCGACGTACAAAGTCCTATTTTCTGATCTTTCAATATCTCGCAACCTTCATTTTGATGGTCAGTAGCATGGTGATGTACGAGCAGTTGCATTTTTTGGAATCCAGGTTGGACCTGGGCGAAGAAGAACGTATCGTTGTACCCATCAATAAAAGCCTAAGTGAAGACATGAAGGTCTTACAGGCCGCTCTGGAAGCGTACCCAAGTATTCTGGCGACAGGCGCAAGTTCCCACGTACCCAGTTTCTATGGTGATAGCTGGCCGGTTCGGCGAAGCCTCGAAGACACACCCGTTCAAACGGAAAACTTTGTGATTACAGAGGACTACCCGGAGGTCATGTCTTATCAGTTGTTGGCTGGAAGGATGTTGAATGGTGACTTACAATCCGATATCGATGGCGGTTATGTGATCAATGAAACATGTGCCACCATGCTTGGTTTTGATTCGTATGAGAGAGCCATTGGTCAAACCTTGTATTTTGGGAGTGATGAACCCAAAAAAGGAAAGATCATCGGCATTGCAAAGGACTTTCATTTCGACTCATTCCGGGAAAAGATCAGTCCGGCCTTGTTCCAATTCCAGCCTTATGAATGGATGAATTATAAATTTCTGGTAATGAAAGTACCTATCGAAGAAGCCGTAAATGCGATTGAAGCGGTAGAAACAGAAGTAGGTAAAATTGATCCGGAATGGGTGATAGATGCAAGTTTTTTTGAAGATCATTTCAAACAACGATACTTACAAGAGACCAACCAGGGGAAATTAGTCACTAGTTTGACCCTGATCGCTATCATACTGACTTGTCTGGGTCAGATCGGTTTGATACTGCACTATGTACTATCCAGGCAAAAGGAGATGGCAGTGCGCAAAGTATTGGGAGCTACTGTGCAGCAATTGTGGAGCATGATGACCCGATCTTATGTTCTGATGATGGGGTTATCCATCGCACTTGCGATTCCTGTTTGTATTTACTTTTTGACGGAATGGTTGAGTACTTTTTACTACCGGATTCCACTTGGACCTAAACCATTTATCCTGGCTACAGTAGCCGCCGGTTTTATTGTCGTCAGTGTGATTACTTCCATAGCTTTGAACGCCGCAAGAAAGAACCCGGTTGAAAGCTTATCGGAAGAATGAGACCTGGATCATAAACTCCACGTATTCCCAACATCCTCCAATGGAATGCAACCCTGATACATCCCAGGAATAGGATCGTAGCTCAAGACCTCCTTACCGATGGCCTCAGATGAGAAATAGCCCCACAAAGCCAGTGATTTGAAGCTTCTATAAAAGCCTACTGGCTCTTGTTCTCCCACGGCTGTTCCCCAGATCTTGCCATTGTATTTAGGGCTTTCTCGTTCTTCCTTTCGCAATACCTCAGCACGGTCTTCAGCGGATAGATCGGCAAATAGGTCGTCTTTTTCCTGTTGACATTTGGCATTGAAGGCATCAAGCTGTGTCAACATACCTTGTTGTCCATCTTCATCGAAGATATTGACAATCACCAGATCGATGAATTGATCCACCTTCAGTTCCAGTGCTCCGGGCGTATCTGTTTTCGGAAGGAGGGTATCCACCAATGCACTGACTAATCTCGCCTGATCTTTATTCAAAATGGCAGGAGTCCAATCCATCGTTGGATTACTTTGACATGATTGAAGCAGCGATAATAATGTGGGGGTTAGGGCCGTAGCTCCAGCAAGCGAAGCAGTTTTTTGAATGGCTTTTCTTCTGTTCATGGCTCAGAGGTTTCGTTTTTTAAGTTCAGAAATGGCATGATCAGCGGCTCTTGCCGTAATGGCCATGTAAGTCAAAGAGGGGTTGACACAAGAGGAAGACGTCATGCAAGCACCATCGGTCACAAAGACGTTCTTCACAGCATGGACCTGATTGGTCGCATTAAGTACGGATGTCTTTGGATCTTTTCCCATCCGGGCAGTGCCCATTTCATGTATGCCATATCCGGGCTCATGTTCATTGTCAAAATCCACAATATTGGTTAATCCCACCTGCTCCAGCATTTCTTTAGCGTCTAAGCGCGCTTGTAAATTCAGGGCTTTTTCATTGTCCTTGAACTCACAATCGATGGCCAGGGTAGGCTGACCCCATTTATCGGTACTTTCTTTGTCCAGGGTTACTTTATTCTCATGATAAGGCAGACATTCAGAGAATCCGGTAATGAAGAACTGCCACGGACCAGGCTTCATCAGGCCATCCTTGAAATCCGCGCCAAAAGCCTCTTGATTGGCGCCGGCTCCCCAGCCATCACGTCCTGCACCTCCCTGGTACCCAAATCCACGTACAAACTTGTCCGATTGGGTTTTGTCATCTATGTTCCAATAGCGTGGAATATAAATGCCATTGGGTCTTCGACCTTTGTAGTATTGGTCTTCAAATCCTTCGAAAGTGCCCATTGCACCTGTGCGATAGGTGTGATCCATGAGGTTATGTCCTAACTCTCCACTGTCATTACCCAGCCCATCGGGAAATCGATCTGAAGTAGAATTAAGGAGAATCTGCGTCGTACTCAGCGTTGATGCATTGCAAAAGATGATTTTGGCATAGTATTCCATCATTTCTCCGGATTCCGAATCGATGATGCGAACACCGGTGGCCTTGCCGGTTTCCTCATCGTAAATGAGGGATTGTGCAATGGAGTAAGGACGCATGGTCAAATTTCCGGTTGCATTAGCCGCGGGCAGTGTTACGCTATTGCTACTGAAGTAAGCGCCATAGGGACAACCACGTCCACATCGGTTGCGATACATGCACTGTCCCCGGCCATTGTGGGGTTGTGTCAGATGTGCCACACGACCGATGATCATGTTCCTTCCTGGAAAATCTTTTTCGATCCGTTGCTTCACTTCCTTTTCCACGCAGTTCAACTCCATGGGCGGAAGAAAATGACTATCAGGAAGTTGTGGCAACCCCAATGCTTCCCCGCTGATCCCGGCATACTTCTCCACGTAGGTATACCAGGGCTCAATGTCTTTATACCGAATGGGCCAATCAACGCCATAACCATCCTTGGCATTCGCCTCAAAATCCAGGTCACTCCAACGATAGGTCTGCTTGCCCCACAAAAGCGATCGACCACCCATTTGATGCGCTCGGGCCCACATGAAGGGCTTAACTTCTGTATAAGGGTTTTCCTCGTCATTGGCCCAGAAATGCTCCGTATCCTCACCGATAAAACCCGTTCTCCCGGCTTTGTAATGCTTTTTTTGTAGTTCCGTTGGTAGCGCACCGCGGTATTTCATGTCCCAGGGATCCAGGTTCATGGTGGTGTAGTCTTTGATGTGTTCCACCATTCTGCCACGTTCAAGTACCAGGGTTTGGAGGCCGCCTTCACAGAGTTCCTTGGCCGCCCAGCCGCCACTGATCCCAGACCCGATGACAATTGCATCGTAAGTCATGTCGCGTTTGGCGTCAATGTTGAAATTTGCCATGTTTTTTGGTTAATGCTGGCAGAAATTACTGCAAAAGTCGATGGATTGCAAAATCGTAAGTGATCTTGCAAAAAGCTATATCATAAATCAATTAGCGGTTATAGATACTGGCTATTCTACCGTAATTATCTATGGTAGTAAAGAGTATACCGACCAGGGCCGAATCATCTATACGACTAAGCTCGAATGATCTAAATGCCCAAAGAGCGATTATTTTATTCATATCCTAACCAATTAAAATATTCATCTTGATTGAGAAGATGTTCCTTTCTATCATTGGCGAAAATAAATCTGCATGAGAGTCCTTTCACTGATCATCGTTATGGTGGTCTGCTTTTCCGCAAGCGCACAATTAAAAACACGCTACGAGTTATCGGAATTTACCGAAACAGCTACCTATGAGGAAGCCATGGCGTTTTATCGTGCTTTGGCTGATGAATATGAAGCGGTCACTATTTCTGAACATGGTCTAACTGACATTGGGCTACCATTGCATGTGGTACTCATCAATACCGGGGATGAAAAAACACCTGCGGATTTGCAGCAATCAGGAAAAGCCGTTTGGTTAATCAACAATGCCATCCATCCAGGAGAACCTGATGGGGTTAGTGCCAGCCAAATGTTTGCCAGAAACCTGGTGGAGAACAAAAAGAAATACAGAAAAGCTTTGGATAAAGTAGCCATTGCTATCATTCCTTTTTACAATCTTGGTGGTGTCCTCAACAGGAATTCAACTACCCGGGTTAATCAAAATGGACCAGATGAATATGGCTTTCGCGGCAATGCACGACATTATGACTTGAACCGTGATTTCATCAAGTCGGATACCCGAAATGCGCAATCATTCATGGAGATTTTCCAGTTGTATGACCCGGACTTATTTCTGGATACGCATGTCAGCAATGGTTCCGATTACCAGCATGTCATGACCCTTGTCAATTCACAAAAGGATAAGATGGGAGGGGCATTAGGGAAGTACATTCAGGAAGTGTTTTTGCCTGATTCTTTCGAGGGGATGAAGGAGCGTGGTTTTGATGCCGTACCGTATGTGAATGCCTGGGGACAAACACCCGATAAAGGGTGGACACAGTTCATTGATTGGCCTAGATATTCGACAGGGTATGCGGCCTTGTTCCACACCATGGGCCATATGAGTGAGACACACATGCTCAAATCCTTCAAATCAAGGGTAGAATCTACCTATGCGCTCATGGAAACCATGTTGACCTTCCTTGATGAAAAAGGAGAAGAGCTGATCAAATTGCGGGAAGCCACGAAGCGATCCATCTCCAATCAAAAGGAATTTGAGATCTCCTGGACCGTCGACACGAGTCGTCATTCTATGATCGAATTCAGTGGCTATGAACCTACTTATGTCGCAAGTGAGATATCCGGTCTTATGCGACTAAAATATGACCGAACTATGCCATTTACAAAGGAAGTACCGTTCAAAGATCATTATGTGGCCAACAAGGTCATTACTGCTCCTGAGTTTTACCTCATTCCTCAACAATGGCGCCGGGTCTTAAAACGATTGGAACTGAATCAAATCGAGATGACACGCCTCCAAAACGATTCCACGATATTGGTGGAAGCCTACATGATTGAAGACTATCAAACTGCCCGGAATGCTTATGAAGGACATTACCGACACTATGGCGTCAAAGTTGCTCCGAAGGAAATGCAGCTCAAATTTAGAAAAGGCGATTATTTGGTTCCCGTAAATCAATGGAGGAATCGATACATCGTAGAGACTTTGGAACCAGAAGCGCCTGATTCGTTCTTTGCCTGGAACTTCTTCGATGCGATCCTGCAACAAAAGGAGCATTTCTCTTCTTATGTCTTTGAAGATCATGCCTTACAGATCCTGAAAGAGCATCCCGAGATCAAACAATCGTTGGAAGCTGCGAAACAAGAGAATCCCACGCTTGCAGAAAGTGCCAACGCACAACTGGAATTCATTTACAGGCGTTCTGATCATTGGGAACCTGAATACCTGCGTTATCCTATCTTTAGGGTGATGGAGTAAACTTTACCGGGATCATAAAAAATGAGCAAACGAGATAAGGCAAAGCGATTCACGAAGCGTTTACTGACAATATCATTGATCGTGATCGTATTATTTGCCGGCTGGCTAGCCTATTTCTTCCTGTCCAATGATGCTCCGCTTCTTCATGGGGAAGTACAGTATCACATCCCTTTCAATTCGAATCAAAAGCTTGATGTTTATTATCCAACTGAGGATGTTTACGATAACATCCCAGTGGTTGTATTCATCCATGGAGGCGCGTGGATCGGAGGGGACAAAGTATCAGTCAATAACAATCGGTTTAATGAAGCCTTCAATAGTTTACGTGATGCCGGATATGCCATTGTAAGTTCTGACTACACGCTCGCAAGAAATGGTGAATCACCCTTCCCTCAAAACATCGTGGATTCATTTGATGCCATGGACTGGGTGCAACAAAACGCGGAGGCCTACCATTTCGACTTGAATAACGTAACCATTTTCGGCGAATCTGCTGGATCCCATTTGGGCATGATGGTGGCTTTCGCTGAACCATCGGACTTTGGATTGAACCATAAGAAATTACATCCTACGTGTGTCGTAGATGTTTATGGCCCTAGCAACTTAAATACGCTATATCATCGTCAGGCCATCGATAGTTTGAAAACCATGATAGCCCAATTACCGGGTCGCCTTAAGGATCAATTAAACTTGCCTGTGCTGTTATTTGGCTTTGACCCTGACGAAGATCCTGATCGGGCACAGGAGGTCATGAATGCCTTTTCTCCGGTGACCTATCTTGAAGCGAATCATGGACCGGTTTTGATGATTCATGGCAATAAGGATATTGTCGTTCCAATTGAGCAATCAGAAGAACTAAAGTACTTGTTCGATTCTCTTGGCATCGGAAATGAATTTCATGTGTTACCAGGAGTCGATCATGCTTTTAGAGGGGCCACATCGAGTCAGAAAGACAGTGTCCAATCCTGGATCACGGATTTCATTCTGGCCAATTATCAAGATCTCAATTGAGTTTTATAGGCATTCTATTGACCCTTAAGGAACTTGCAAAACAGTTAAGCAATGAGGTGATTATCGTATATTTAGTTTTATGGAAGCTACCCTATTAGAATGGATCGGGACGATAGCGTTGGCTTCGTATTTCCCGGTCATAACTTTTTCTTTCTTTAAGTTTCGGCTGGCTCGGAAACAAGAGGAATTATTGATCCTGGGAGAAAGGCTTCAGGAAGCATCAGAACAAGGAGGTTTTGATTTTAAGAAGAACCTAAACAAAGAATTTGCCCCGGGAGATTATGTCCTTCCATTGGTTTTTGTCACGGTGATCACTTTTTTAGGTATGTTTCTTTTGCTCATGGGCTGGACACTGTATGATCCTGATTCCGAAGGCCATGTTCGAAGTATACTTTGGTCAGGAAGTGCGTTTTGGGAAATGGAACCTGAAATTGCCGAAGAAAAAAGGGGATTAGCCGTGGTTGCTTTTGCCTTGTTGGGATCGTTTTTGACTGCAGCACAGTACATTTATCGGCGATACGCTACGGTGGATCTTACACCCAGTAATTTCTTTTCTGTAGGCATTCGCATGATCTTGTCGATGGTCATTGCCTTGATGATCTCTTATCTATTGTCAGCCGAGTTATTGTCTGTTTCAGGTGAAACGATCTTGATCCTGGCCTTTCTTACCGGTGTTTTTCCGGAAAGAGGTTTCAAGCTATTGTTGAGTAAGGTGAAACAATTTCAGTTGCGCGGTGATGAAACCGCCAAAAATTATTCTCTCGATATGATAGAGGGAATGAATGAAATGCACAAAATAAGACTCAATGAAGTGGGTGTGGACAATGTGCAAAACCTGGCCCAATTTGATTTCTTAATACTAGTCATCAAAACACCTTTTCCGATTCGATTGCTTCAGGATTGGGTAGCCCAGGCCAAATTGATCATGGAATTTCAGGATGACTACAAATCCTTGCAAAAGGCAGGCATAAGAACCATACTTGATTTCTGGGATGCATGTGAGGGCAAAAATGCCAGGATCAAGGAGATTGCTGCTGTTACCGGAGTGAATGAGTTATCCATCGAAGTAAATTTTCAAAATACGATCAAGGATCGCTCAGTCGCTTTGATCAAACACTTTAGGGATTAATTCGAGAGAAAGGCAGGGTTAATCCTCTTCTTCCAGTTCTTCCAGGATATCCATCACACGGCCATAATCTTTGAAGCCTGGTCGTTCTTCAGGGGAGCCTTGTAACTCAATTCCCGGGAATTTGGCCATGTCTTCAAAGTTCGTTTCATCGATGCCATAGCCTTTGATCATCAGTACATTACCATTGTAGTAGCGAATGAAATCGTCCAGTGACTCGAAAAGTGAGGTGTCTTCGCAGCTGATCAATACGTATTTTACCAATTCATCGAGGTAGGAGAGTTTGGATTTTAAGGAAGTCACATCGGATTTGCTAATAACTTCCATTTTGAAAATCACGGTCTTGCCAAGGGCCGCAACTGCTTCTACTAAATCAATGTTTTTTGTTTGGATCACTTGCAGGTCACAACTAACCACGCAGAACTTGATCTCTTCCAGGCTTGAATTTCCAAACTCGCCAGCAAGATCAATTCCTGATATCCATTCAGTGATCTCTTTAAATGTTTCGTGTGAAATAGATTCTTCCGAAGAAGGATCCAACGGAAAACCCAAGATATTAACCCCCATACCGGCACAGTAGCGAGCGTCACTCAGGTTAGAAATGTTTCCGATCTTCACAAAAGTCTGTAGGGCCATGGTGGTTCAATCAAGTTTTCCGGTCGCAAATAAAACCAGTTTTGTCTTACGGCAGCGACATGTATCGATCTATTCATCAATTTGATCGATATTCCACCGGGTCCTTGGTGGCTTCATTTATATTTGCACACTGAAAAAGACCCATTGTCTCGTCATTGCGAGGAATCGAAGCAATCTTTAAGTAGGTCTAATATGCACCGTTATAGATCGCTTCGAATTACTTTTATTTTAAGGGTAAAGTATTCTCGAGAAGACGATGCAAGGTTGAATTATTAATTAATCGTAAACCAGGCTGTGAACCTGGCGAAGCGCCATGAGTAAAGGAAGAGTATTAGTCGCCATGAGCGGCGGCATTGATAGTTCGGTAGCCGCAGTAATGCTACACGAACAAGGCTATGAGGTCATCGGAATGACCATGAAAACCTGGGACTATGCCAGTTCCGGAGGTAGCAAAAAAGAAACTGGCTGTTGCAGTCTGGATTCAATCAACGACGCAAGAAACATTGCTGTAAACCTCGGATTTCCACATTACATCATTGATATTCGAAATGAATTTGGTGATTATGTGATCGATCATTTCACTGGTGAATACCTGGCGGGAAGAACACCCAATCCGTGTGTTTTATGTAATACCCACATCAAATGGGATGCCTTGTTGAGAAGGGCAGATAAGCTCGGATGCGACTTTATCGCTACGGGGCACTACGCCAAGATCCGGGAAGAAAACGGCAGGTATGTCGTTTCCAAAGGGCTTGATGGCTATAAAGATCAATCATACGCCTTGTGGGGAATCTCACAGCAAAGCCTAAGTAGGACCATATTTCCACTGGGAGATATGAAGAAAACGGAGATCAAACAAATGGCCATTGATCGAGGGTTTCATGAATTAGCCACCAAATCCGAATCCTACGAGATTTGCTTTGTTCCGGATAACGATTACCGGGGATTCTTGAAAAGAAGGGTAGAAGGACTGGAAGAACAGGTCAAAGGAGGCGAGTTTGTGCTTGAAGACGGAACGGTAGTGGGTACGCATGAAGGCTATCCTTTCTATACAGTTGGCCAGCGGAAAGGACTGGGAGTAGCTTTAGGTTACCCAGTATATGTAACTGAAATACAGAAAGATAAAAATCGAGTGGTTCTCGGGACATTCGATGAATTGAGTAGGGACGGCATGTACGTCAATCAATTGACGCTTCAGAAATATGAGTCATTGCCTCCTGGAGAACGGCTGGAAACCATCACCAAAGTCCGGTACAATGATCAGGGATCTCCTGCGATCATTGAACAAGTGGGCGATACGATGAAGGTTTTCTTTGGCAAAGGTGTTTCTGCTATAGCTCCGGGGCAGGCAGCTGTTTTTTATGAAGGCGATGATGTGATCGGTGGTGGCTGGATCAATTCCAGTTTTCATCAACATCGACAGGCCAATAAAACCGAGGCTGAAACGTTGTAAAATATGAAAATGAAGATTGGGAAGTTTCTGATATCGTTGATCACAGTGGTGTGTCTGTTTCAGGCATGTGAGGAATCGGAAGCTCCCAATATTGACCTTTCCGGATCAGGTTATTATCCGCTACAAGTAGGTAATTTCTGGACTTATCAAATGGATCAGATCGATTACCTGGTTTTAGGGAACGATACCAGCTCATACGAATTGAGGGAATTGATCTCCGATAGCCTGGTGTCTGCTACCGGAGAAGTGACGTATCTGATCAGCAGACAACTTCGGGAAGCTGCAGAATGGCGTACAGATTCGATCTGGACGGTAAGAAGTACCTCCCGTTCGGTAGTGGTTACGGAAAATGGTCGTGCATTAGTAAAATTGGTGTTTCCAGTGAGCGTGGGTGAATCCTGGGATGGAAACGCTTTCAACAACCAGGGATTTCAAAGATTTAATTATGTTGCTGTCGGGTCTGGAGAAATTCTATCAACACTCATCGATCAGGACACTTCACTGATTGCCAAAACGGTTTTGAGTAACGTCATAGACCCAATCGTAGGAACTGATCAAAGAAGCGAGATCTATGTCAATGGCATTGGACTGGTCCAGAAAGACCTATTTGTCATTAATCTCTGTTCAGACAACACAAAATGTCCTGATAGTTTTGGTGACACATTAAGTGGCATCTCTTTATCTCAGGTTCTAATCGACTATGGTAAATTATAAAGCATTCTTAAGTATTGCGTTTACACTTGTCCTCAGCTACCAATCGCTGGCTCAGGTCAATCGTTACATGGTTTTTTTCAACGATAAGGCTAATAGTCCTTACAGCATTGAAAATCCATCCGCGTATTTGACGCAACGCGCCATTGATCGTCGAACCAATCAGAATATCGCAATTACTGAAGAGGACTTACCTGTCAATCCAGGATACATAGATGGTATTCGGGAATTGGAGGTTGAAACGTATTTTACCACCAAATGGATGAATGGCGTATTGATTCAAACCGAGCCAGGAAAACTGGCTTCTATTGAAGCATTGACTTATGTCAGTCATATTGAATTTGTGGCTCCAAATCAAAGGCTCACGGTGCAGGTAACCGCTGATCCCGGATTTACCGGAAATCAGAATTTCTCACCCGGCGAATTGAATAATAGGTCGCAAAGAAACATGCTTGGAGCCATCGATATGAATGAGGCAGGTTTTACTGGGGCAGATGTTCAAATCGCTTTGATGGATGGGGGCTATCGCAATGTCAATACATCTAGTTATTTCAGCTACTTATTTACATCAGGGCAATATCTGGGTGGCAAGGATTACGTCACCAACGGTAACAATGCCTTTCAATATTCCACCCATGGTACAGGAGCACTTTCCACCATTGTTGGAGATGCAGGAACAGAATTTAGAGGTGTGGCCTATGAATCACCCGTATTATTACTCGTCACAGAAGATGTAGCCACAGAATACCGGATAGAAGAATACAACTGGTTATTTGGCGCGGAATATGCCGATAGTCTGGGTATCGACATCCTCAGTACATCCTTAGGATACACAGATTTTGATGATCCATCCATGAGCTACACAAATCAGGATCTGGATGGGGCCACAGCAGTAATTACGCGAGCAGCTGAGCTGGCTTTTTCGAAAGGCATGTTTGTTGTAACCAGTGCGGGTAATTCCGGAGATTCCGCCTGGAGATTGATTTCAACCCCTGCAGACGGTCCGAATGTACTTGCCGTTGGTGCAGTGAACAATACACGCATTAGAGCGGATTTTAGTTCAGTTGGCCCTTCAGCGGATGGACGCATTAAGCCTGACGTAATGGCTCAGGGAAGCCCTTCTTTTTTATTCCGAAGCGATTTTACCACTTCTTCGGGGACTAGTTTTTCGGCACCCCTGGTGACGGGTTTGGCAGCAGGTCTTTGGCAGGCCAATCCTGATTGGAACAATGTACAATTGTTGCAGGCCATTAAAGCAAGAGGAAGTCAGGCGGATGCACCCAATAATTTGGTTGGATATGGTATTCCTCATTTTGAATTAAATCGTGTACTGACAGTCGATGAAGAACCATTGAAATGGTCATTTTATCCTAATCCTATTACCACTGGAAGCATGACACTGGAATCGTTGAATGCTAATCTTGAAGAAGTACTGTTATTCAATGAAAGCGGTCAAGAAGTTACTATTTCCATCCCTTTGTCGGAGCCACGTAAAATACAATTGGATTTGACAGACAAAGCTTCTGGAATATACTTTTTAAAACTAAGAACCCAACATGGATCTGAAACGATCCGAATCCTGAACTACCCTAATTGAATGTCCCAAATTAAAGTTTGCCCCTCGATTCTGGCAGGTGATTTTGCCAACCTGCAGCGTGAAATTGAGATGATCAACAGCAGTACTACTGATTTTGTCCATATCGATATCATGGATGGCATATTTGTGCCCAATATTTCATTTGGGTTCCCCGTAACCAAAGCCATCCAAAAGCACGCTGAGAAACCGCTTGACTTTCACTTGATGATCCAAAACCCTGATTTGTATCTCGAGCAGTGCATTGACAGTGGAGCTGAGATCATCTCCGTGCATATCGAAGCATGCAACCATTTGCATCGAACAATAAGTCGCATCAAAGAACTTGGTGCAAAAGCAGGGGTTGCGTTGAATCCTCATACCCCAGTCAATACGCTGGAAGATATTCTGGAAGATATAGACGTGGCCCTGATCATGTCAGTTAATCCAGGATTTGGAGGTCAACAGTTCATTGAACGTACCTATGAGAAAGTCCGCCAACTACGATCGATGGCCGAACAGCGCAACCCTTCGTTGGACATAGAGATTGATGGTGGAGTTTCGGCATCTAACGCTACAGCTTTGAAAGAAGCCGGGGCAACCATGTTGGTAGCCGGTAGTTTTGTTTTCAGGTCATCTGACCCGGTTCAAACAATTAAGGACCTCAGCCTTTGTTAAAGTCATTCCTTTTAACGATCATCTTTTGGCTGTGCGGATTATTGACCACTACTGCGCAGACTTTTCGGGTTACTGGCACTGTAACAGATGAATCCGGAGAACCACTGATAGGTGTCAACGTACGGAACATCACCAACGACAGAGTAACTGCCACGAATCGAGCAGGTAACTATCGCCTGCGTACATCCAGTTCGGTGATTACGCTGCGTTTCACATTCGTGGGTTTCACCCCTCAGGAAGCTACCATCACCTTAGAAGGAAGTAATACCGTCAATGATATCACGCTGGTTGAATCACGGCAGGTGTTACAAGAAGTAGAAATTAGCGGTGAACAGGAAGATGAATCGAGGACGGACCCAAACACGGTAACCCGACTCAGAGGGCGAGAGGCCAAACAATTGCCGTCAGCTTTTGGTGAATTCAGCCAGGTACTCGCTACGTTGCCTGGGGTTTCCAATAACAATGAGTTGTCCAGTGCCTATTCGGTTCGTGGAGGTAACTTCGATGAGAACCTGGTGTATGTGAATGGAATCCCTATTTATCGACCTTTCCTGGCCAATTCAGGAAGGCAAGAGGGCTTAAGTTTCGTGAATTCAGATCTGGTTAGAGACATACGGTTCTATGCAGGAGGCTGGCAAGCGAAGTACGGAGATAAGTTGTCTTCCAGTTTGAACATCGAATATAAATCTCCCGAAGCGACCGAAGGATCTGTTTCTTTGGGTTTGCTGGGAGGTACTGGCTACATCGGTGGCAAGTTGGGTAATGATCGCTCCAAATACATCTTGGGTATTCGTCACCGAGATTCACGCTATTTATTGAATACTTTGGAAGTGGATGGGCAATACTTTCCGACGTTTACAGATGCACAGTCCTTATTGTCCTTTGACCTGTCGAAAAAGAACAGTAGTTTCATCAATAGAACAAAACTGGAATTGCTGCTTTCCTATGCCAGGAATCGGTACCTGACAGAGCCAGCTTCGCTTACGACTGAGTTTGGTACGGTTCGGAGAAACTTCAGGTTGCAAACCGCATTTGTTGGGCGTGAAATCCTGAATTATGACACCTATCAGGCAGGATGGAGACTGACCCATCGATTGAACCAACGATTCAGGACAAGTTTCATTGGTTCGGTTGTGAGTACTACGGAACAGGAAGATTTTGATGTAGAAGGTGCCTATCGATTGTGTGACGTGGATAGTAATCCTGGGTCTAGCAATTTCGATAATTGCATTATTACACAGGGTGCCGGAACCAACTATGACTATGGACGAAACGAGTTGCAAGCACTGATTGCCAACTTCGAAAGCCGTAACGATGTATTGATCAACGAGCGGAATTTCCTTGAATTCGGAGTTGGAGTCAGCTATCAGGACATTCAGGATGAGATCAATGAGTATTCTTTCATCGATTCCGCCGGATTTGTCACGATTACAGAAACGGCATTTAATGAACTGGAATTACAATCATTACAATACACTGGTTACATCCAGAATACCACTATTCTTGGAGATTCTGCCCACATCTTCAATTATGGAGTACGCGTAAATTACTGGGATCAGAATGAAGAACTTCTGATCAGTCCCAGGTTGCAATATCGCTATCAGTTCAATCCAACAACTGCGGTTCGTTTCGCCGCTGGCGTCTATAATCAACCCCCGTTTTATCGCGAGCTTCGGGACCGGCAAGGCAACATCAACAACGATGTACTGGCCCAAAAGTCCATTCACCTGATCCTCTCTGTTGAAAAAGGCTACAGGATGTGGGGTAGGGACTTCATCTTTACCGCGGAAACTTATTGGAAGCAACTATCGGACGTAGTAGCCTATGATGTAGAAAACATTCGGCTTCGCTATTTTGCCAATAATGATGCCCGAGCTTTTGCCCGTGGTTTAGACCTGCGGGTCAATGGAGAATTCATTCAGGGAACACAATCGTGGTTCAGCCTGGGCATATTGCAAACCAGAGAAGATATTGAGAATGATGGACGAGGATACATCAGGCGTCCGACTGATCAAGTCCTTAACCTAGGGGTGTATTTCGAAGATCATTTACCGAAGGACCCTACAATGCGTGTCTATCTCAACATGAATATCGGGTCAGGTTATCCGTTTGGACCTCCGGGAAGGCCAGATTTGCGGAATAGTTTTTCCGGCGACGAGTATTATCGAGTAGATCTGGGACTTTCAAAGTTGTTTGAATTGCCAAGACATCAATACCTGGACAATATCCAAATCCGTGCGGAGATTTTGAATGCACTGGCTGCCGACAATACCTTGTCATATACCTGGATTGAGGACGTAACCGGAGGAAGTTTGGCTATTCCCAATTCACTATCTGCCAGGTTCTTAAACCTTCGATTAATCACGAATTTCTAATAGATTCATGACTGGGAAGCCGCACATCGAACAAATCACGTATCTACTTACCTGGTCTATTCGACACCAGGTCATGTGGCCGGATCATCCTTTGGATTTTGTAAAAATTCCAGAAGATCCTTCAGGACTACATTATGGTCTATTTGTCGATAATCAATTGGTGTCAATCATATCGGTATTCATTCGAGAAGATGAAGCACAATTCAGAAAATTTGCAACAGTCGTTGAACACCAGGGCAAAGGATATGGCGGCAAGCTCTTAGCATATATTCTAAACGAATTGGAAGCACAGCATGTGAAGCGGATATGGTGCAATGCCAGACAAGATAAAACGGCTCTGTATGAGCGATATGGTCTTGTGACTACCGATCAGACTTATATCAAAGGGGGTATTGATTTCGTGATCATGGAGAAACTTCTTTGATACTGATCCTAGAATCAGGCCAATGCTCTTTTGGCCACTTTATGTTCCTCATCCTTAGCCCCAATTTTCCAGTAAGAGCTGATGTACGAATGATCGTTCATCAAACTTTGCTCCATGAAATAGTCCTTGATTTCACGAATGGTGCTCAGTTCTCCTGCAACAAAAATATTGGGTGCACCTACAGGAAAAGATAGCCGTTTGATGGTATTCAGCTGCTGATTACTCTGCTGATCCGGGTGCTGATGAAGGAGCCAGGTTACTGAAATACCTTCCGGGATATTCAGTACTTGTTGATCCGCAGGGTCGGTAATTTCAAAAACAGCATGACCTTTTGCCTCAGCACCCAACGATTCCAAAACGGATATTGCTGCCGGTAGAGCCGCCATATCAGCAGCGATCAAGTACCAATCACCGCCATTAGTGTTATATTTCAGGGCTCCGGGGCCTTTGAATTCAATCCGGTCGCCAACTTAAGCATTCAATGCCCAGTCCGTGGCGGGCCCGGCAGGTGAATGCAGTGCAAAATCAATGGTGATCTCTTCCTTAGTATGGTCGATCGAGCGCACCGTATATGTTCTTACTTTCGATTTACCTAGATCATTCTCCGTATTTGGCAGTAGTAATTTCACATAGGCTCCTGGTGTCCAATGCCAATCAAAAACAGCACCTTTAAGCCTTAATCTTCGAAAATTGGGAGATATTTTATTGGATTCAAGTACTTCAAAAATTTGAAGAGAACTATTTTCATATTTGTACAACCCTAATTATTCAAAAGACGTTCCTGTTGTGACTTGCTTGATGAAACCAAAACATTTTTGGCAAGGTTCTTGAAAAGCAGATTCAATATATAAATTTTCAACGCCTGTCTTACGCACAGGGTTTACCTTTGAATAACAATAATTGCGTTTTAAAATGAAAAGCAAATTTTTATCCATCTCACTGCTAGTTCTGGTTATTTTTCTAGCTTCATGTTCCCGCAGCGTGACCAGGGTAAGCCCTGACCAGCAGATAGACTTAAGTGGTCGATGGAACGATACTGATTCTAAACTCGTGGCGGAAGAAATGATCCGTGATGTGCTGAATCGTCCATGGAAGTCTGATTTCCAATCAGCCAAAAATCGTCGACCGGTAGTGATTGTTGGTATTGTGGCCAACAGAAGTGCCGAACACATTGAAGCCGAGACTTTCATCAAAGATGTAGAGCGTGAGTTCATCAACAGTGGCATGGTCCGCGTGGTACAAAACGCGGAATTCAGAGAGAAACTTCGTGAAGAAAGAGCTGATCAGGGTGAATTCGCTTCTCCTGAAACACAAGCACGTTGGGGTCGAGAACTAGGAGCAGACTTCATGATGTTCGGTGTGATCAACTCAACCACTGATTCCTACAAGAAAGAGAAAGTTGTGAATTACAAAGTCAACCTTGAATTGGCCAATCTTGAAACCAACGAGAAGGTTTGGATCGGGGACAAGGAGATCAAGAAATACATTAAGAATTAAAATCCTTAATTCAACAAAAGCATTACAAATATGACCGTCATTCCGAGCGTATGCCGGAATCTCAAAATTAGATAGTACATATATGCTTGAGATTCCTGAACATGTCAGGAATGACGCTTTTGTTGATTGCAAGTCATGTATTTTATAATTCAATACGCCATCTCTTGACCTTCCTTAGATACACATACCTTATAACCCTAATCCTTTTCGGGACATCCTGCGCCACTTTCTACGAAATCAACTACGAATTCAATCAGAATTTCGAAGAAGGGAATATTGAAAGGGCACAGACTGTACTGAACAAAAACAAGAAACGCCTCAAGAAGAAAGGAGAGTTCCTTTACTACGCTAATCACGGGGTGGTTTCATCCATGCTGAAGGATTACGAAAACAGTAATGTTCAGTTCGAAAAGGCCTACTTGTATGGTGAAGACTATCGCCAGAATCCTCTCAATGTAGCGGCTTCATTTCTGGTCAACCCAAAGCTGGTGAAGTATCCTGGAGAGGATCATGAACATTTGCTGTTGCTGTATTATAAAGCCTTGAATTACTTAAAGTTAGGGGATAAGGAAGCCGCACTGGTAGAATGTAAGCGATTGAACAACCGGCTGAATGACTTAAGTGACCGGTATAAGTCAGACAAGAAATACAAGCGCGATGCGTTCATTCATAATCTGATGGGAATCATCTATGAAGCCAATGGAGAGTACAATAACGCGTTCATAGCCTATCGGAATGCTTATGACATTTATCAGGAAGATTTTACGCAATTGTTTGCTCTAAGTGCTCCGGAGCAGTTGAAACAAGACCTATTACGATCCGCGTATCTGACGGGATTTGATGATCAGGTTCGCAAATATGAAAAGGAATTTGGAGTGAAGTATCAACATCAACCAACACCCAATGGAGAATTAGTGTTCTTTTGGCACAATGGCCTGGGACCGATCAAAGATGAATGGTCTGTCAACTTCACCGTTTTACCTGGTGGTGATGGTGTCGTCACTTTTGTCAATGAAGATTTCGGCTTCAATTTTCCTTTTGCCTATGATTACGATGAGGAGGAGGAGGGTGGAAGCCTGACCGACCTGGAGTTCTTTCGGGTTGCTTTCCCAAAGTATGTAGAACGACCGATGACACACAGCAGTGCGACATTGAAGCTCGGAAAGCAAAAAAAAGAACTGGAATTGGCAGAAGACATCAATGCCATTGCCTTCAAAAGCCTGGAACAACGCATGGTTTGGGAGTTTGGGAAATCTCTACTCAGAGCTGCTCTTAAAAAGGCCACAGAAAAAGCTGCTGAAGATGAAAGTGAAGGCTTAGGACTGGTCGTTGGACTCATCAATGCGATTACAGAACAAGCCGATACCCGTAATTGGCAAACCATTCCACATAGCATTTATTATACCCGAATGCCACTAAACGCCGGGGAAAACAAAGTTAGTATCCAAATCAACAGATCGGGGACCAGTATAGGCAAAAACATCGATTTTACATTCGCCGGTCAAAAAGGGAAGACGGTGTTCCATACTTATCAAACGCTTTACTAGACAGATTCTTATAATTCACTGTTTAATCGTCACCTAAAAAGTATAAATCTTATACATTCAGAAATATTTATTCTCTTTTTCGTAACAAATGCTTTAGTTTTCAGTTTATTACGAAAAAGAGAATAAATGAAAAAGCTAAGTTTAGGTGCATTTGAGGAATTGGTCTTACTCACTGTAGGGGTGTTAGAAGACAATGCCTATGGGGTTACAATCAAGATGGAACTGGAATCTCAACTTCAGAAAACAGTCAGCTTGGGTGCCTTATATGGTGCGCTGCAAAGACTGGAGGAAAAAGGTTGGGTCGATTCCCGTGTAGGAGGTATCACTGAGAAGAAAGGTGGCAGACGGAAACAGTATTTTGATATCACGAAAGAGGGAGTAGCAGCCTTACAGGAGGTTCGGTCTATGCGTAATGAATTGTTTGATCGTATTCCTGCATCTAAGATCAACTGGCTCAATTCATGAGTTCAAAAAACAGCACTCCCAGACCACCCAGGTTTGCTGATTGGTTACTGGAAAGCTTATGTTCCTACGACTACCTGAGTACGGCGCTCTGGGACCTGGAGGAGCTTTTTGAGTACCATGTCAAAACCAAAGGGGTAATCAGGGCTAAATGGCTGTACCTCAAAGAATCGCTTAGCATCATTTATCATCTCTATTTCAAAGGTCAAAGTCAATTCGCTCTAAATCCTATTGCTATGTTTAAAAACAACCTAACGATTGCTCTCAGAAACTTCAACAAACACCGAAGCTATGTGCTTCTTAACGTCATTGGACTTGCGTTCGGCTTGACGGTATTTTTACTCATCACGCGCTACACTTCGTACGAATTCAGCTACGATACCCATCATGAAAACGCTGATCGAATTTACAGGGTCTACAAAGAACTCCACGGTTTAGAAGAACAGTGGTTTGATGCAGGTACCCCTGGGCCACTGGCTAAAACACTGCTCAATGAGTTTCCCGAAGTGGAACACGCTGCAAGGTTCAGTTCATATGGTAAGCAGTTGATGCTGGCCAATAACAAAAGCTTTGTCGAGCCGGTAATCCATGCGGTGGATCCAAGCGTATTCGAGATCTTTTCGCTCGAAATACTGCACGGAGATCCAATCCAGGCACTGAATTACGGCCCTAACATCGCAATCTCTGAGTCTGTGGCAATGAAGTATTTTGGTCATTCCGATGTAGTCAATGAAATCATTTCATATAGAAATCAGATACCCTTGACGATTTCGGCAGTATACAAAGACATGCCAGTCAATTCTGATTTTATCATGGATCTGATTGTGAATTTCGAATGGACTAACAATGCTTTTGAACAAGACCTGACCAACTGGAACAATAATCCCTTTTATACTTACATTTTGTTGAAGGAAGGGTCCAGCGCTATAAAGCTGGAAGCCAAACTTCCGGAGATTCGCGCAAAGTACGCCAATGACCCGATAGATGAGGATGGTCAATCAACAACTTATTATTTACAACCATTGACCGATGTTCATTTTGCAAGTCACATCAACTGGGGCATGGAAGATGCGGTGGATGCCAGTCGGTTAAATGTTTTCAATGTGATTGCACTGATCGTTCTCATGATGGCCGGAATCAACTATGTCAACCTCGCTACGGCCAGAGCGATGGTCCGTGTCAAAGAAACGGGCATCAGAAAGATTATGGGAGCCAGGCGCCCTAATTTGCTCAGTCAATTCTTAATAGAATCCGGATTGCTGGTTTTTGGATCGTTGGTAACAGCCCTTATGCTGGCACATACCATCCTGCCGATCTTTGCACATTTCGTCGATCGACCGTTGGCGTTTGATTTCATTAATCCCATTTTCTGGCTGCAACTAGGGCTACTCGGGTTGGTGATCACATTCGCCTCGGGATTATACCCTGCATTCTTCATGTCTTCTTTTAACCCTTTGTACGCGATCAGCAACCGTGGAAAATTCAAGTACAAAAGCCTTTTAAGAAATGGATTGGTCATCCTCCAGTTTGGACTTTCTGCGATATTGATCCTTTCCGCCATCGTCTTACAACGACAAATGTCCTTTATCGATACCGTTGATACCGGCTACACGCGTGATCAAGTGGTCATTCTCAGTACCAGAGACGATGCATTTGATGACAAGCTGTCGACATACATGGAAGAAATTGGGAATGTTCGGGGTGTGGAAGCTGTGGCCACCAGTTGGTCCTTACCCACTAATGTTACATCCAATACGCAAGCCAATTGGCCTGGCATTGACGATGCGCAACGTATTCAAATGTACATGGTAGGTGTCACACATGATTTCTTTAAGTTGTATGAAATAGAAATCAAAGAAGGAAGGGCCTTTGATCAGGAGATTAAGACAGATCAATCAGCAATCATACTCAACGAGGCAGCAGTAAAGGCTTTTGGCTGGGATAACCCAATAGGGCGTGAAATGATCCGTCAAAATGGGGAAACGGGTACCGTGATCGGTGTGGTCAAAGACTTCCATATTAAGTCCTTAAAAGAAGAAATACAGCCCCTTCAAATCGTGTTAAATCCCAATTATGCCACCCTGGCTGTACGTGTTTCAGGTGATCTGAATACTACAATGGCATCTATTGAAAAAGTTTACGACAGTTTTGAGCCGAGTTATCCTTTTGAATATCGGTTCTTCGAAGATATCTATGCTCGGGCCTATGCAGAAGACACCCGAACCGGTCAGCTTACCCTGGCGTTCTCTTTCCTGGCCATCGTTATTGCATGCCTTGGTTTATATGGATTGGCTTCTCATAAGGTGGCCCTAAGGATCAAAGAGCTGGGAGTGCGTAAAGTAATGGGAGCCAGTTCATTGAACATTGCCCAACTCTTGTTTAAAGACTTTTTGGTACTCGTAACATTTGCCTTTATGTTCGCCGGGCCGATTGCTTATTTCATTATTAGTAGTTGGTTGGAAAACTATGCTTACCATATTGATCTAACTCCCATTCCCTTTGTCGCTACATTCCTGATTTTGATTCTCTTTGCAGGTACGACGGTAGGTTATCATACTTATAAGGCCTCGGTGAGCAATCCTGTGCATTCATTGAAGGACGAATAGGATTCCCGTCGTGCTATTTAACGCGAGTTTCAGATAAAGATTATTGAATTCAATTGAAAATGACTCAAATATTCTCCTCTTGGGAGGAGTATGAGGTGGGTTGAAAGAAAAAGGTGATTTTCAATTGAATTCAACAAAGAGCAGAAAACATATTTTACGAAACCCACCCCTTCACCCCTCCATAGGAGGGGATTAAAGGCGTTTTCTTCTCTATCTTATCCCGAACTCATGTTATTTAAGGTGCTGATTCTATGGCTTGTAAATGCGGATAAAGCACCTTAAATACATCTGTTTCTACTTCATAAAAGCTGGATCCTTCCGCATATTCGAATTCCTGTTGGCTGCCACTGGTGAAAAAGATCACTCCGGATCTTGTTTCCAGATCGATGTAAAAATCACTCAGCAAGCCATAAGCAATTCCCGGATGCCCCCAGAGTATTCGGTCAGGGAAGATGATGTCCCCGTTTGCCTTATTCTGAATGAAATGCATGCCTTTGGTATAAGCATGCCAGAAATTGCCCCAGGTGTCTCCGTTCTCTCCATCATAGGTCCATTGATCTTGTTGGAAATACGACAGGGTGGCTGGTTTTATGATTTGATTTCCATTGGCTTTTCCTTCATTCATAAACATATTGGCCGTAACCCAAAGATCGTTCAACGAGGTACGTAAGCTGCCCTGAGGACCGTAGATCAGACCATTTTGACCGGGTTGGTAATTGGGGTAGGAACGCTCTACAGGAGCTTTTGACGAAAAATCATCCACCTGTGCCTGCCGAAGCCCAGAGGAATCTGTTCGAAAGAGAGGAGCTATTTCTTCCGGTTCAAGGTCCATGACATTAAAGGAGCTACGCACACCCATGGGTTTGAACAGGTTTTCTTTACAGTAAAGATCAAAACGCTGCCCACTGACGTTCTCTATCATACTGGCAATTAAGCCCCAGGTACAGTTCGTATAGCTGAAATACACACCAGGAGGCTCATTTGCAAACATATCCTCCGTGTAGTACGCACCGTCCACTTGAAATAGTGATCGTATATCGGCCTCTTTATCAATCATATTTCGGAGGAAATTACCATATCCCGTACCATCTCTAATCCCTGAACGATGATCCATCAGGTGCCTTAGGGTGATTGGCTGTTCCGGAAATACAGGATGTTTGAGTTCCCAGCCTAAATAAACTGAAGCAGGTGTATCCAGGTCGAGCAATCCCTTTTCCCATAAGGTCATCACTGCCAGTGCCGTATACATTTTTGAAATTGATGCGATTCGAACGTATGTCTCTGGTGTCATTGGGTCACCAGGCAATACGTTTTCATAACCAAAGCTGCCGGAATAATACAATTGACCTTTGGCTATAAGTGCCACAGACATACCCATAAGTTCATAGTCCTGATAGACCTGGTTGAGTTCTTCGGAAATCATTTGTTTCCGATCCGGCTTACTTTGACAAGCGATTATTGCTGTCAATATCAGCAATGATAAGGATGTCTTATTCATATTTCTTTCGTTGAACAATCGTCTTATATGAAACTACATTTCCACCAATAAAGTAAAGTAAATAATATCGCCTGGTTGAATCTGGGCCAGGACTTTTGAGGTTTTCACCTTTGAAGAAAAGGTATTTGGATCAAATCACTCAATCCATTCGGTAGTAAAGTTTGTTTTGTGTTACCTTAACCGCAACCTTATATCTCTGAATGAATTACTCGCTTTCTCTCTCTGGTGGCGGCTTTCGGGCATCTGCTTATAGTCACGGAGCATTTCTACTACTACAGGAACTGGACTTATTAAAGAACGTCCACATTTTATCTTCCGTCTCTGGTGGTTCTATTACCGCTTCAATGTATTCCATTTACGGTGATGAATTCTCTGAATTCAGTAAGCGACTGGATGATGTCCATCAAAAAGACCAGTTGATCAGACGGGCATATGATGTAATCGAAAACCACGAGATAAAAGTACCGTCACAACGAGAAAATATCATCACGGCCTTCGCGGAGGTCTACGATCAGGATCTTTTTGAACGAACCACATTTGGAGCATTATGGACTGATCGTAAGCCAGATCATTTAAAGGACGTGATCATCAACTCTACAGAGTTTAAAAACGGAACCTGTTTTAGGTTTCAGTATGGGGGAGGCAGAAATGGGAATAAACACTTCACGATTCCCCGTAAGCTGGCTAAACAGATCAGAATGGCAGATATACTAGCGGCTTCTTCTTGTTTTCCTGGTGCCTTTGAGCCTCTTTCTTTACCGAAGGACTTCCGGATGGATAAAGAGGTCAGCCAGCAAATCAGTGATAAGATAGAATTAAGGACGAGTCGTCAGGCGCATAAGATACCACCAGGGCATCCAGAGGCACAGAAGTTAGCAACTGCTTTACAAGAAGAAGAGAAGGCTAATAGCAATAAAACAGGGCAGAAAAAAGAAAATCCACCGTCAAGACAGGTTGATGAACTGGCATTGATGGATGGCGGTATCTATGATAATCAAGGCATTGAAAGTGTACTTCTGGCCAATAAGCGGGATAGAGAAGACAAAACAGACATGATGATCATTGTGGATGTTTCTTCCTCGAATAATAACATCTATGATCCACCAGTTTACAAACCCGGGAAAAAACCTTCTATACAACTAAATTGGCTGATAGGATTAGTTGTCGCAGGCCTTTCGGCTTTTCTCTGGTTACCCGCTATTTCCTTCTTTAAATTAACTGCCCTGATTGACCTGAATACACTACCGATACAAGAGCGTGAAGGACTTGCATTTGTCTGGAATTGGTCTTTGGCATATGTCATTGGCCTAAGTGTATTGACGGTTCTTTTCTTATTAGGGTTGAATTTCTTCCTCAAGACATTAAGGCAATTGAAAAAGCAATATCCCTCGGCCATTACCTACGGTTTAAAAACATTGGGTTCACGAAGGTTAAAACCATTTTCAGATATGGTTAATGGCCGTATCTCATCACTGTTTGCCATTAATACGGAGATCTTTTTAAGCAGGGCCAGGGAGCAGGTGTATGAAGATGCGCTTGAATCCCCTGAGCTAAGAGGAAAAGTAGTTCCAGCCATTCTTGACCGCTTTCATCTATTCGAAACGGCTAGAAAACCCAATTTTCTGACAGGCATGGCCAACCGTTTACCCCCTGAGGCGATCCTTGATCCGGAAGATCCGAATCACATGCAAATCGTGAGAATTTGTAATCGCGCTGGTGAAATGCCAACCACTTTGTGGTTCGAGAACAATACAGATAAGAAACCCAAGTTAGTGGCAGCTGGCTACATCATCTTATGTCATGCCTTGATCGAACATTTTTACAAGATATCGAAGAAACAAGAAAGGCTTAATAGCGATGATCAAGCAATCTATGATCGCCTGCTTAACCTCTGGAAATCGATTATTGATGATCCTTATGCGCTTGCCAGGAAACATGAAGTAGCAATGTAGATGGGTTAGGTCTATTCGGCTAACTCAATTTATGTGATTAATTAGCTTAAATCATAGCCGAAGTTCAAAGGTTGGTAGCGTGCTTATCTCAATTCATTGCATTACCCCATCCTTCCACTTCTCTTTCTTAACCAGGTTACCTGCTACATCATAGTACCTCCAGGTTCCTTGTTTCAAGTCTTTTTTGTACTTTCCTTTGATCTTTAATTCACCTGTTTCGTGGTATTCAAAGTAGTTACCGTGTTTCAGTCCGTCTTTGATGTTCACTTCGTAGATCGGCGTACCATCTTCAGTTGATTCTGTTTGCTTTTTGGCACCCAGATCATCCAGCTCTATTTCAAGTGCAGTAATCTCCACTTGCTCGCCCGGATCGATGTTCCACAGGCTGTCGTAGTTTATGGTATCCCGAAGAACAGTCGGCTCCATTCGACGTGGAATTGGCTGATCCATATTGTCGATAGATACCAATATCCTGGTTTGGTAGATCCCACGCTCAGGAGTCAGTTGGAAAGCCATTTGAGGAAAGTCGGCAACAATATTACGCTTGTTTTTAAGGAAGTCCAGTGTTTCAGAGTCGATCATACCACCGGCACTATGCTCCAATAAAGGCAACTGTAAATAGCAAAGTGCACTATGTTTTTCTCCGATCTGCTCCTTGAAAGACTGGAAGGAAGGTACGCGTGCTAAGGTATTTCCAGCTTCATACTCATCAATGAACCGACGAAGGATGCTTGGCTGATTCGAAAAGACAATGTACTCATCGATGATCGTATAGTAAGGCCGATCAAAGTACTGAAAAAGCTTGCCCAGCACCAAATTGAAGATGCCTTTGACGGACATAAAATTGATTGGATATCCCCGGTAATCCACCTGTTTGAATCGAACGGGAGTTCGCTTTTTGATTTGTTTGCTCAAAAATGCCATCTTTTCCAGCGCTACAGCATTGCCTTTTGCTTTGAAGACAAGCGCAAGTTCAGGTTCGGATGACGTAGCTTCCAGTTGTACCACCGCCAGCTCATCATCCAGCCAGCTTGCAAAATCTTTTTGCAGATCGATATTGAGGAATTTTTCAGTTCTGCGAGTGTACTTGATATAGTTCTCACCATAAATGGTATCTGACCTTAACTGCTCGTCAAGTGCACCGTAGAAATCAGCAAACGACCTGAATCCTAAGCTAAAGTAGAGAGCCGTATTCGAGGGTAAAACCTCAGATATGTTCAGGGAACCTGTTCCTGCTTTTTCAAAAATGGGCAAGTAGGATGGGAGACTGTCATTATAATTGGAGTATCCTTCCAACAATAACGAAGACTCTTCCACATCAAAGTAACTGCCCGTATGGTACAATGGCAGGTTCTCCTTCAAAACGTCGATATAGGACGGGTCTGTCATGGTTTTTAGATATGGGAAGAGATTGTCATAGTTGAAGTATAACCGGGCAACCCCTTCGCCCATGGCCTTTTTTCTCACCTCGATGAAATTGAAAGAACGACTTAGTTCAGCTTTTTCCAAATTTGTGATGGATGACTCTATCAGCGTATGGGTATATGAACCGATCCAATAATTATCGATGAAAGTGAAATGCAGGGTTTCATTGGTGTCCTCATCTAATTGTTCGTAGATCGTATGGTTCAAAAAGGTTCTTTTGGTCACATCACTTTGTGAAGTGAGATAAGTGCGCGGGAGCGCAAGGCCCTGCATGTCGAGCAGAAACAAATAGTCATAATTCCCTTTATAATACAGGTGGCCAGACACGTATACTTTGCGATGATTGAGTTTTTCCAGCAGTTGATCAAAATCTGCAAGGGTTTCTTCCAAGGCTGTCAGATGCTCTCCATAGGCTTTCCAGTCCTCATCTTTGGTCAGCGTTTTCCAAATTTGTGTTTTCCCTATCTTCGACCAAAAGCCATACGCCTGATCAGTCTCCATGATGAAGAAAGCATCAGCCGGCACCAGATTCAATGGATTGATCCTTGGGCCTTCAGTCACAGGAAAGACCATTCTGTAAATGAACCAGGAAGCAATTAACGCCCCTACAGCAATTAAAGCGATAGGAAGGAATCTCTTACGTCTTTTTTGAGATGAAACAACCGAAGGATTATTTTCCGATAAAGGGCTGCCGGAATTAGATTCCACTTCTGGAGTTTCCTGATCTTCGTCCGATACGTCCTGAAGGTTTGGTTCGTCCTCAGATTCATTAAGTGTGCTATCATCAGATAAATCATTGCATCCAGAATCATTAGGCACCTGGTCAGGGGAGCCTGCTGCAGGTAGATTTTCGTCGTTTTCCTTGTCTTCCATGGTAGGTAGGTCGTACAAGGGTAAAGGTAAAAAGCTAAGCATTCAAAGCTTCTGAAAAACCTACACAAAAATCACTATCAGTGCATACACCAATATGACATGTTCGATCCCAATATTCCTTTGCAAGGCTATGAAGAAAGTGGCCACGTCCGTGAAATAGGAAAAAGTACTTCAGAACCCTATACTCAAGAAAAGGATGGCTTAGTTGAATTTGTAATGAAGCCCCTCTGAATCAGTAAACCATCTAATCTGGTAGAAACAGCGGGGCTTGGCTGCATATACAGTCAATGACCATTAGTAGGAATTAAAAACGTTAACTAACATAGGATTCGTAATTAAATGAGGTTTAGAACCACATGAATTTAGACCGTAAAATAAATCATAGCTTACCTGAATCTTCCATTACCGAAAAACAATGGCATGTCCTGATTCCTCTGCTTCTTTCCTAGTGTAAGAGACGATATCAACAGTATCCTTTTTCGGGTTTCTTAGGATAAGGTGAACATCTGCATTGACCAGGCTGAAATCATGCTTAGCAAAACTGATACGGATACTTTCACCGGCCTCTACAGTGCCAGAAAGCGGAGCTGTCTTACCGCGAGAGTTCCAAAGTGCCCAACCATCTAAATCTATCTTATCATTAGATACGTTAAGCAAACTCACCCACTCATTTTTTTTAGAATCTCTACCTTCAGGGTTTACCATGGCCGCCACAATCACCAGGTTTTTGTCTTCTTCTTTGGCTTCTTGCGTTTCCCTATTTGCCAATATATTATGAACAAGGTCCTGTTTTATCACTATGGGGACTCGCTCAGGATATCTGTATACTCGATTAACTGCGTTAGGATCTTCGGGTGTATTGAAATATATAGGATTTGAATCGGGAAGTGCACTATCAAACTCTAACCCGGTCAGGTTTTCGATATCGGCTATGCTCACCTGATACTTAGCAAACCTATTAGTGGCCACATATTTTTTGCCATTACGATAGTTATTGGTGAATTCCTCGTCCTGATAAAGCAAAAATGCACGTGTTTCCAACTTGTCTGATTCTATCCCTATATAACAGATGATTTTGAAAAAGGCCGAAGGAATACGAGCAGCATCATCCCAGGTTCTATGAAAGCACCGGTCGAAAGGACGATGTACCGGTCCTGTCAAAATACAGAGTTTTCCATTTTTACCCAGTTCCCAATTGAGAAACATGTCCTCTAACGCTAGCCACTCGTCCTGATTAAAATACTGATGTTGTAGCGAGGCATTCGTATAGAAGAACGTATCGTCATTGGCTTTTTTTACATTTTCTTTAGTTTTTGGTACTGCCCAACAGTTATTGGCCCGGCGCACCAGATGGCCTCTATCATAAGGATTTTCTACTCCTTTATAATAGTTATTGTCTAATTGAAGCTCTTCAGGCATCCTGGAATCGAGGTTCCAATCGTCTGAATGCCGTTTATATTTCATCCAATTATCCTGATCGATATTAGAAGCGGCGTAAAGTAATTGGCGCGTTTTCTTATTCATTACAATTGAATAATGAATGTAATCCAGATAAATACCGTCACGAAGTTCATCACCGCGAAATACAACACCGTCGATTCTTGGTGAAAATTTGGGAGGCCTCACTTTGATGCCTTCCCCTAAGAAATTAGGATCATAACCTGTTCTGTCCATGTGTTTGAATGTTTATGTATTACCTAAATATACGTCATCCGTGAAAAATTTTGATCAATTATTTGTGAGCTACTTTTAATGAAGTAGAGAGCATTCAGGGCAATGAAATGCTGTCGTGTAATATTGAAAGGCTTCACCAGGAATTTCAATTCATATAGAAATTGAGGAGTGTAGCCAAAATTGTATTGTAAGACCTAGATTGATTGAACGTTTCTTATCAATTCAGAAATCTGCTTAAGAACGGGCAATCATTTCTATAGAATATACTGGTTTGGCAGTCCGAAGAGATTTTCTAAGTTTCTACTTTTTAGAAGAAGGTTGATTAAATTTTAAACAAAAATCACCACTAGTGCGAACACCAATCCTGCTAATACAAAGTACATTCCTTTCTTAAAAACGCTACTACCCGGCATGTACATCCAAAAAGCTGAGAGTACAAAAAAGAGGAGTGAAATCCCAAAGAAGATGTTCAGAAAGAATAGGGGAGAGCTACTATTGGCTTTGTGCATTTTTGACATTTTGTCCAGCACGTACGGAAGAGACTTGGTCGTGATTTCAGCTTTACCGGTAGATTGATCGTAAACCCCATTCTTGAAATAGATCAGGTTCCCTTCTTGCTTTTCAATTTTGAAATTCCTGACTTTCAATGCTGTTCCAATTTCATTCAAGGGAGTTGCGGTCGGAATTTGCTTTTCTACGATCGTTTCCTGCTTTAGAAAATCTGTATTTCGAAAGATGAGAATGATGCCACTGATGGCATAAACGGCCATGATGCCTGCTAAAAAGAACCCTAAGTATCGGTGATAGATTCTCATCTTCATGTTTGTCTCTTCGTTTGTTTTATCAAAGCCACAAAAATGAAGTGCTCCATGTCAGCAATCAATCGCCAGAACTAGTGGAAAATCCTGGTGAGTATCGCTAGAAGTAGTGATGCTTCGACAAGCTCAGCAACTCCTCCTTGAACCTCAAAAAATCTCTCGGCTGGAAGACATTTACTGATCCCAATCTTCATCCCATTCACAACCGGGAACTCTGGCTACCATGACAATTTGGTTTTTGTAGACCCAAACCCATTTCGCCAACTCACCAGCAGCTGCCTTAAATCGCCACTCATTGGGTGTTTCACTGTCTTCGCCAACGTAATTGGGTTCTCCGAAGTAACTAACTGCCTTCTTACTTGCTAAGGCTCGGCTATCATATTGAACGATCACCTCATATAGTGGCTGATTTTCAACGTCTTTTGCGATGTAATAGAGCAAGGTTTTGATTTGCGGTTCATCACTCGGCTGAAAGTACACCCTGCGCCAACTTCGCGTATCATCCACTTTCATGGCACGCATATCCACTACTTTTTTGAAATCAAGCGATGACATCCCGAATTGGAGCTTAGAAGGAACACCTTCAGGAAAGGCAAATGGCCTGTCCTGATCCTGAGCAATCACTGTCAGCGAAAGCATCAAGAGTAGGAGTGAGAGTATGTGAGGATTCTTATGTCTTAGCATGTAGGAAGTATTGCTACGCATGTTTAACGTCATTCCGGCCATCACAGTACAATTTTCGTGTCTCAAAAGGCTTTTAATTGATGTGCCGCCAGGCGGCCCTGCGGAATCTCAAGGTTTGATAGTGTTTATTCTTTTTGACGAGATTCCGGCAGATAAAAGATAATTAAATCACTTAAAACGAAATCAAACTATGATCGCCGGAATGACGGAATTCAGTTCTATAAATGTAGAAATATTCGAATCATATGGGAATCTGATCAAGATTTCCTCACTCACTCAAAAACTCCCTTATATCCTTTGCTAATTGATCAAAAGAAGGTTGATGATTGTACATCATATGCCCTCCTTCATAGTACGTGAATTCGACGCGCTCAGAAGGAATGCCATTTCGCGAAAAAGTATACTCCGCATCGAAAAATGGCGTAATCAAATCGTAATAACCGCTGGCCACCAGTATCCTCATTGATAGGTTTCTTCGCATACTTGCTCCCAATCGAGGGGCGGTATTTACGTAGGAAGGCTCATAGTATCCTCCCTCAGGAACATCACGCCATTTCCACTTACCAACTTGACCTCCGGTGAGGTAAGGTCTTTCCATTTTTACTTTCAGGTCATTTTGAAAATAGTGATTCAGAGCCGCTGTATAAGCACTGGAAATTTGGTAGCTGGCAGCATCTCCAAGCGTAGGGCGGTCTGCGGTCTGATCAAACTCCTTTCCTTTATAGCGACCATCTAGTCGTCCTAAAGTCAGTCCTTCGTTCTCTAAAAGCTTCTTTTGATAACGTGGCATCAAAACTCGTAAATCCGAGTTTAAGATGTAGTTCTTATCCAAACCGGTGAAATACGCCACTTTCTCGGCTATGGTTTCGCTTTCCTTGTCGTCCAGGAAGGCACCTTTATACAAAGCTGGCCCATAAGTGTTGTAAGTAAAGTCCCGGGCTTCTTGCACAAATGCTTCTAAAGATTTGCCCTGACCTGCCTTCTTGTGATACCACGACGTAGCCGCCATACTCGGTAAGTAGGTGAGGTAAGAAGTGATGTTATGGTGAACAGAAGTCGAACCAGCATAATCCAGGGCCTGAGAGATCATAATGATCCCATTCAGGGCCATGTTCTGGCCACCGCCTTCCAATGCCTGACTCACTGCCGCAGCTCTCGTGGTACCAAAGCTTTCTCCGGCAATGTATTTGGGTGATTGCCAGCGATTGTATTTTGAGATCCAGGTACGGATAAATTTAGCCACTGAGTTAGCATCCTCGTTCAAGCCCCAATAATCCTTGTTTTCGCCTTTTCCTACCACTTTACTGTAACCTGTTCCGACAGGATCTATGAACACCAAATCGGTGAGATCAAGTAGACATTGGTTATTCTCAATGATTTGAAAGGGGGCTGCACCATCATCTTCATCGGCACCACTTGGAACTTTGACCACCTTAGGTCCGAAGAAGCCCATGTGTAACCACACCGAGGCGGAACCTGGTCCGCCATTGAAAATAAACATGACAGGACGGTCGGCATTGCCAGTTTTCGCAAAGTAAGAAACTGACCAAAAAGCCGCTACTGCCTCTCCGTCATTATTCTTCAGGTGAATTTCTTGAGCAACCGTCTCATAACTCAAGTTCTTACTGTTGATATTGACTTCTCCGGTTGAGGTGAAGCTCCTAGGAGGCGTTACTGGCTTTGATTCCTTTTTGTCTTGTGAAAACAAGAATACAGGAGCCATAAGGCATAAGATCAATAGGAAATGCTTCATCATGGAATACTTTTCGACAAGTATAGCAAGAACATGTTGTCCATTTTGAATAATCGATCGTCATTCCACGGATTCATTTGTACTGATAAGTCATGTTTGATATAAAGAATGAATCATAGGGGAATCTGATCGATCGGTTGCTCAGTCAAGAGCTTCATGAATGAAGAATGCGAACGAACTTTTCAGAAAATTCTCTTCAAAAACCTCATTTGCTTTATCTTGAACCTGAAACGAGTATTTTAGCATATTGAACACCAATTCTTGATAAAGCCTCATGTTTACTGAATACGAACTAGATACCATGATTGGGTTTCCTGAGATCAAGGAAGCCAATTTCGAACTAAAGAAAAACTTCATTAAGACTGAGGCGCCTTATTTGGAGATTTCTGACCATGATTTCTTTTCGCTGGTCATGATGACACCAACCTTGGGTATTGCACTTGCGGATGGTAAAGTTAGCTTGTTCGAAGAGTTGGCACTCAATAAGAAAGCTCGGAAACTGTCGACCGGAGGGTATTTCCTGAAAAAGGATCCCGTCGTGTACGCCATGAAATTCCTGCTCAAAAATTATGATACCTGGTCTGATAAGTTCATGGCGGTGCTGAAATTAGCCATTGAAACAACTTTTCATCATGACGGGGTTGCAAAAAAGGATTTTGACGAAGAAGAACAGGTGGATTATGATGAATACAAGAAAGAGGTACTGCAAACACCTTTTATCCTGATTCGATTCATTGCTAGTTTTTTCCTGGAAAATGATGAAGAGATCATTTCTAATGTGCGTCACTGTCAGAAAAGTGAGTACAGAAGAATGCTGGAAATTGGAAAACAATTAGGTCTTACCGAAATTCGAGTATTTCAGATGTTTTGTCGAACATTTGAAGTTAAATAGCTTCGCGCAATACTAGAAAATTCACCCTCTCGTTAACAGGGCATGAGGAAAACAGGTACTCATTTCTTTTTAGTTGTGATTGCCCTGGGGTATTTATTGGGTTGTAAAACCGATGATAACCCGGTAATTACAGAAACAAATTCACAGGACTCGATCATTGTTCAGCATCTGAGAGATGTTGGGAACGATAGTGCGGTTCGTGATGACAATGGCATTTATGCCTATCCAATCACCATTAATCCAGGTGGACAAAGCACTCAGGGTCAAATTGTATCAATTTATTATACGGCTCAGGTATTGGGTGGAGAACTCATTGATGTTTTCGATACCAATGATGGTGACCCGCTAATCCTACGACAAGGCGTTAATGCTATTTATCCCGTGGGATTAGATCTTGGTCTGGCCCAAATGAATGTTGGAGATACTTATGGATTTATTATTCCCAGCAATCTTGCTTACGATACCTTGGAATTTTCCACTTTGATCCCCGCCAATTCAATCATAGAATTCACGGTAGAAGTGATTGACGTCCAATTAGAAGCGGAAATCAATGCAGCAGAAGTATTGGCAATCAATCAATACATTGAAGATGCCCATTTGGATAGTTTGGATCTGGTGCCACTCGATTCTGTGGAACGTGTCGGAGTGACCAATTCAATCATTTATAAACGTCTTCAAGGAGGAACGCCAGGGACTGGCCCTAGAGATGGTCAGTTGGTCTCTATTGCCTATGAGGCCCGATTCATGGATGATAGCGTGGTTTTTGACAATGTGGTGCCTGGCAATCCTTTCGATTATCCCTTCAATACAAACACCGTAATACCTGGTTTAGATATTGGCATAGCAGAAATGGAGTTCAACGAGCGAGCATTGATCATCATTCCTTCATTTTTTGGCTATAGAGAAAGTGCGGTGGTGGTACCTGATTACCTGACTGATGAGATCATTGCTGGAAGAATAGTACCCGATTATGTAGAAAGAGTAGGGCCATATCGCATATTGGCATTCGAAGTAACACTCTTAAACCCCAACTAAACTAGTAATTAACGTACATTTGAAAAATCTTTCATTACTTGAAGCGTAGATCATTCAAATACGGATTTTTAGGTCTGATCCTGACCATACATATGCTGCCAGCATTTGCTCAATTGGGCAAAGGAGTGGACGCCATGGGGAAGCTACCTCCGGACTTCTATGTGCGGAATAACATCCACAGAGATCCCTTTCGGGTTTTCATTAATCAATTTTCATTCACTTTAACGACAGGATACGGCAATACCCACTACAATCACGATCTGAGGGGCGTCTATTTTTATCAGGATGATAACCAGCAGTTGATTTTCAGTAATGCAGAGACGGTACCCAGACGGTTTCAGGGATTCAACAACTGGCTGAACGATCCAATGAGGTCAGACACAGTTCTGTTTGATGCCATATTTGACGTCCCTTATAATTATTTACCCAATCCTGTTTTCAATGATACCTTAAGAATCAACTCCTTTATTCTGGATACAGACACCACAAATCTCTCATTTTCAGGTGTTTATCACAGTATTCCTGTACAACTTTCCATGCATTACAATTATGGTGATTTTAGAGTAGGAGGCGGTTTGAATTGGGAACGACAATGGACTAAATCACTGGATCCTAGCACGTTAACCAATCAGATCAGGCCCTATGAGCCTAATTTCAATGCTACTAGTTTTACCCGGTGGTTTGGAATGATTGGCTATAAGATCTATGAATATTGGGAATACAACTTCTTTGCCGAATTAGAAGTTGGCAACATCAATGCAGGAAGGCAATTCAATAGCAGTGTCATCAGCAGGGGGCTTTACACCACGATTGGGATCAGTATAGAACAAACATGGTCTGAATATTTCCGCCTGATCCTGAAACCTTCCTATGAGATTAAAAATTACTCGATTACGCTACCAGACGGTTCTCCGGTAATCAGACACAATCAAAATGCCTTCTTCCTGAAGTTCGGCATCAGTATCAATATTCCTGAAATTTCCAGAAGTCCGATAGAAGCGGATCATGTGCAATTAAAGCACGTAATCACCGATCCGAAAACCGGAAGAAGGGTGGAAGTACGGGGACAACCATTTTGGAAAGTACAAAACCCGAAGGTAGGACAGAACCACAGAAAACTCTGGCGCAACAAAAACAAGAATAAGCGCAAAATGAACCCGTATTAAAAGGCGGTTAAACATTGAAAAAATGTTTAAATTGCGTGCTGTTTTTTACCTAATTGTTAATACTAGACGTTAATGTCAGACGGAGATATTGAGAACGATCAGGACGGATCTGTAGCGGGCGATCATCACATAATCCCAATCAACATAGAAGACGAAATGAGAGGCGCATACATCGACTACTCGATGAGCGTGATCATTTCTCGTGCACTACCCGATGTAAGGGATGGCTTAAAGCCGGTTCATAGAAGAATTCTCTACGGCATGGACGAGCTCGGTGTTAATTATAACCGACCTTACAAGAAGTGTGCTCGTATCGTGGGAGACGTGCTTGGTAAGTACCACCCACACGGCGATACAGCGGTATACGATACCCTGGTACGTATGGCCCAGGAGTGGTCTTTGCGCTATCCACTAGTCGACGGACAAGGAAACTTTGGTTCGGTTGATGGGGATTCTCCCGCAGCGATGCGTTATACAGAGGCCCGTCTGAAACGAATTTCAGAGGAATTGCTAGCGGACATTGGTAAAAACACCGTCGACTTCCAGCCTAACTATGACGATTCGGCAAAAGAGCCTACGGTATTGCCAGCCAAGTTCCCTAACCTGTTGGTAAACGGCGCCTCAGGTATTGCGGTAGGAATGGCAACTAATATGGCTCCGCATCACCTGGGTGAGTGCATCAATGGAGTTATCGCTTACATTGACGATAAAGACATTACAGTTGAGGGCCTTATGGAGCATGTTACAGCTCCGGATTTCCCTACGGGTGCATCTATTTATGGTTACCAGGGTGTAAGAGCAGCTTTTGAAACAGGACGTGGTAGAATTGTACTGAGAGCAAAAGCGCAGTTTGAAACAACGAAAACGGGTCGAGAGCAGATCATCGTAACGGAAATCCCATACCAGGTCAACAAGGCTTCAATGATTGAGAAGACGGCTGGCCTGATCAATGATAAGAAATTAGAAGGTATTGCTGATCTGAGAGATGAATCGGATCGGCAGGGAATGAGGATCGTCTATGATCTCAAGAAGGATGCAATCCCCAACATCGTTCTCAATAACCTTTACAAGCAAACACAGCTACAGTCTTCTTTCAGTGTCAATAACGTAGCACTGGTTAACGGAAGACCTAAGACACTGAATCTCAGAGACATGGTCCATCATTATGTGGATCACAGACATGAGGTCATTACCAGAAGAACGCAATACGAACTCGAAGAAGCAGAGAAACGTGCTCACATCTTAGAGGGTTACCTGATTGCTTTGGATCACCTGGATGAAGTGATCAATTTGATCAGAAGTTCACGAGACCCTGAGATTGCCCGAACTGGTCTGATGGAGAAGTTTGAATTGTCGGAGATTCAGGCAAAAGCCATTCTGGAGATGCGATTGCAACGTCTTACGGGTCTGGAAAGAGACAAGATCCAGCAGGAATACAAAGAGGTGATGGAGCTGATCGATCGTTTGAATGCGATCCTGGCCAGTGAAGAGCTTCGAATGCAGCTGATCAAAGACGAGTTGATTGAAGTTCGGGACCGCTATCAGGACGAGCGTAAAACGGACATCATTCACAGCGCAGATGAATTTACGGCGGAAGACATGATCCCTGACGATGAGATGGCCATCATGATCTCACATGAAGGCTACATCAAGCGTACTCCACTGATTGAATATCGATCTCAGGGAAGGGGAGGCGTAGGTTCACGTGCAGCTACCTCCAAGGATGATGATTTCACAGAACACTTGTTCGTGGCTACGGCACACAATTACCTGTTGATCTTCACGGAATTTGGAAAAGTCTACTGGAAGAAAGTTTGGGAGATTCCAGAAGCAGGAAAGGCTGCAAAAGGCCGTGCCATCCAGAATCTGATCAACATCGAGCCTGACGATAAAGTAAAGGCGGTGATCAATGTGAAGTCGTTGAGCAATCCGGATTACATCAACAATACATTTATTGTGATGTGTACTGGAAAAGGTACGATCAAGAAAACTTCATTGGAAGCTTACAGCCGACCGAGACAAAATGGTATCAACGCGATTACCATCAACGAAGGAGATCGACTATTGAATGCGCGCCTGACCAATGGCGACAGTCATGTGGTCATCGCTACTAATTCCGGGCGTGCAATTCACTTCCACGAATCAGATGTCAGAAGCATGGGGCGTACAGCCGCTGGTGTGAAAGGTGTCTACATCGATGAAAAGACGGAAAAGGTAATTGGTATGGTGTGCGTCGATCACGAGAATGCGCCAAACTTGCTGGTAGTTTCCGAAAAAGGATACGGTAAACGATCAGATCTGGCCGATTATCGAATTACCAAACGTGGCGGAAAAGGAGTTAAGACTTTGAACGTTACTGAGAAAACAGGGGCACTAGTGGCCATTCAGGATGTAAAAGATGGTGATGAACTCATGATCATCAACAAATCCGGAATTGCTATTCGTACCCCAGTAGACAACTTAAGGGTCATGGGACGGGCTACTCAAGGTGTGAAACTGATCAGGCTCAATGAGAAGGATGAGATTTCAGCTGTAGAGAAGATTGAATACATAGAACCCGCCGAAGGGGAAGAAGCAACCGCAGAAGGGGAAACTTCATCCGCAGAAGGCAAAGTAGAACCCGCTGAAGGTGAAGGTGAAGGTGCCAACGAAAATCAAGAAGGCAAAGCACCAGAAGGCGATAATTCGGAAAATAATGACGAAAATTAAGTTGCGAAACCAATCAAAAATGCGATCTATAACCATCCTCCTATTATTAGTGATCTGTGCAGTAAGCACGGATGTGAATGCACAAAAGAAGCCGAAAGTTTCTACGGCAATGAAAGCCATGAAAGGTGGTGATTTTGCGACAGCAGTTGCGGAAATCAATCGTGCTTCCGAATTTGATAAATTAAAAGATGACCCAAAAACCTGGTGGTCTCGTGCTCAGATTTTTGTTACCGCTGACACATCTGGTGCTGGAGTTGATAATGCCTTGAAGGAAGCATTAACTTCAATGGATAAGGCAAAAGAGTTGTCTAACGATGACGTTTCCAAGCTATTTGTAACCGGTGCAAATGGATTTCCTGTTCCTTTTGATGAATATAGGAACAATTACTGGGCTTATTATTTCAACAGTGGAGCAACAGCTTATGGCGATGAAGATTATCAATCTGCAGTTGCTGAGTTTGAAAAAGCACAAATGATCACTCCTGAAGACACCAATGCTTACATCAATGCCGGTCTGGCCGCACACAATGATCAGGCATGGGATGCTGCTAAGAGAAACTACCAGGGAGCAATCGATAATGGCGTACAGTCAAAAGACATCTACTCATTGTATGTTTCTATTTTGAATTCTGAGGAATCAACAAGAGAAAAAGCACTGGAAATAATTCGTACGGCAAGAGAAATTTACCCTACGGATAATGAGTTGGCAAGAAGCGAGATCAATGTACTGATCCAATTAGGAAAAGCCGATGAAGCGCGTGAGAATTTAGCTAAGCAAATCGAAGCAGAGCCTGATAACGCGGTATTGCACTTTACACTGGGCGTGATGCTGGAAGAGACTGGAGACAAAGAAGGAGCAAAAGCTGCCTACAGAAATGCTTTGAAAGCCGATCCTAACGACTTCAACTCGAACTTCAACATCGGGGTTATGTTGATCAATGAGGCAACTGACATCATCAAAGAGAGAAATAACCTCGGTATTTCTGATGCTGACTTGAAGAAAGCTGATGAGATGGATCCACTGATCGATGAGAAGTTGGAAGAAGCAATGCCTCAGTGGGAAAAAGTCCATCAGTTGGAGCCTGAAGATATCACTGCATTGGAAACTTTGAGATATATCTACAGCCAATTAAAATTGATGGATCAAGCAGAAGCGATCCAGGATAAAATTGATGCATTAGGAGAAGGTTAAAATCTCCTTTCTGATAAAATCAAAGCCTCGTTCAGCAATGGACGGGGCTTTTTCTTTTGCCGCTCATGGAATGACTTTCGTTAGGAATTTGATTGGCTGTAAATTGTCAAAGTCAATCAACCCGACTAATATGAGGATCAAAGCCTACATTCCAATTTTATGCATTGCGTTGATTTTATTCACGTATACAACAGATGCACAGCGAAAAAGAAAAAAATCAAATGCCCCGGCCACGCTAACCTACGATCAAACGGTCTATGAAGGTATGAAATGGCGCTCTATCGGCCCCTACAGAGGTGGAAGAGCCGGAACTGCAACCGGAGTTGTCGGGCAGCCAAACGTTTACTATATGGGTACCGCCGGAGGTGGTGTCTGGAAAACCACCGATGCTGGTAGTACCTGGTTCTGTATTTCCGACGGTTACTTCGGCGGATCTATAGGTGCCGTTGCGGTTTCAGAATCAGACCCAAATGTCATTTACGTTGGTGAAGGAGAGCAAACGTTGAGAGGTAATGTATCCTCCGGGAAAGGCGTATGGCGATCTACCGATGCCGGGGAAACATGGAAATTCATTGGATTAAAAGACTCAGAACATATCAGTCGCATCCGGATTCACCCGACCAATCCTGATATTGTTTATGTCGCCGCCATTGGAAATTTGTGGAAACCCAATGAAATGCGAGGTGTCTACCGTTCAACTAATGGCGGAGAAACCTGGGAAAGAATACTTTATGTCAGTGACAAAGCAGGAGCCGGAGACCTGGTACTCGATCCAAACAATCCAAGAATCATGTTTGCTGCGTCATGGCAAATGAAACGCAATGGATACCGCATGGACAGTGGTGGACCGGATAGCAAGCTCTTCAAAAGTACAGATGGAGGTGACAGTTGGGAAGAAATCACGACCAATAAAGGATTACCTGATGGTCCTTGGGGTATCGTGGGAATTGCCGTTTCGCCCATGAATTCAAAACGTGTCTGGACCATCATTGAAGCAGATAATGGAGGGGTATTCAGGTCAGACGATGGTGGTGCCAATTGGAAAAAAGTAAACTCCAATCGGTCTTTGAGGCAAAGGGCATGGTATTACAGTAGGATCACCGCAGATACACAAAATGAAGACATTGTTTACGTGATGAATGTAAGCTATGGGGTGTCCAAGGATGGAGGTAAGACTTTTGAGTTGAAACGAGCGCCGCATGGAGACCATCATGACATCTGGATCGATCCGAATGATAACCAGAGAATGGTTATCGCTGATGATGGCGGAGCACAAGTATCCAATGACGGTGGAGAGAACTGGACTACCTATCATAACCAACCTACTGCGCAGTTTTACCGGGTTACGACGGATAATGTTTTCCCTTACCGTATTTATGGTGCCCAACAAGACAATAGTGCAATTCGTATCGCACATCGAACCGCTGGTTCCAGCATTGGCGAAAGAGACTGGGAACCTACAACCGGAGGTGAAAGTGCCCACCTGGCTCCGGACCCATTAAATCCTGATGTGGTATATGGGGGCACCTTCAAAGGATACATGTCGCGGCTGGATCATTCAACAGGTCAAAGTAGATCTACTAACGTATGGCCGGATAATCCTGCGGGATCTGGTGTGGAAGTCATGAAGTACCGCTTCAACTGGAACTATCCGGTTTTTTACAGCCCTCACAATGGTAAAAAACTATACGCAGGATCAAACTACTTGCATGTTACTTACAACGAAGGCCAGTCCTGGGAGGTCATCTCTCCAGACTTGACACGTGGAGTACCAGAAACCCTTTTGTCATCGGGTGGCCCCATCACTCAGGATAACACAGGAGTAGAATTCTATGGGACCATCTTTGCAGCCGAAGAATCTGAACAAGAGGAAGGTGTGATCTGGGTTGGCAGTGATGATGGGTTGATCCATGTTACCAGAGATGGTGGAGATAACTGGGAAAACGTGACACCTCCTATGTCACCCGAACGAAACATGATCAATTGCATTGATGTCAATCCGCATGTTCCCGGTGGGGCTTATGTTGCGGCTACGTCCTACAAGTTCGGGGATTATACGCCATATCTCTACAAAACCAATGATTATGGTAAGACCTGGGAATTGATCACTTCGGGGATCGATGCTACCCATTATACACGAGCGATTCGTGCTGATCCGGGAAGAAAAGGATTACTCTATGCAGGAACAGAGTGGGGGATGTACGTTTCATTTGATGATGGTGCTTCCTGGTCAAGTTTCCAGCTCAACTTACCCATCGTAAGTATCCGGGACCTGGCGGTGAAAGATAACAACCTAATCGCAGCAACACACGGGCGTAGTTTTTGGTTGATTGACGACCTAAAGCCGCTACATCAATTAAGTGATGAAGTCGCTCGTTCTGAGTTCTATTTTTTCCAGCCAAAGGAAAGTTACCGTATGAATCAACGTGGTGGTTCCGACAGGATTTCAAGAACAGTAGGTCAAAATCACCCTAATGGTGTATTGTTCAATTATTACCTGAAAGATTTTGATGAAGAAGCGGGTAAGGTGTCCATCGAAATCATGGAAGAAGACGGAGAGCTAATCCGTAAATTCAGCAATCGTTCGAAGAATCGAAGAGAGAAACTCACGACAAAAGCAGGAGGCAATCGCTTCGTATGGAACATGCGCTATCCTGGCTTTTTAGAGTTTGATGGGATGATCCTTTACAGTTCACCCAATAATGGGCCTAAAGCCGTGCCTGGTACCTACATAGCTCGATTGACAGTCAATGGCCAATCAATGGAACAGGAATTCACCATCAAGAAGGACCCAAGGTTACCTAACACTATGGAGGATTATCAAAAGCAGTTTGACTTTTTGATTTCAGTCAGAGATAAAGTCTCAGAGGCACATCAAGGCATCCGGGATATCCGATCTACGAGAGAAGACCTCAAGTATCTGAAACGAAAGATTAAGGATGATGAATTATTGAAAGAAATAGGGGAGTTGGCAGATCAATTGGATGAAGACATGTCTGAAATTGAGAACAATATCCATATGACCAAGAATCAGAGCTATCAGGATCCTTTGAATTATGGTATCCGAATCAATAATCGATTGGCATTTCTAATGGCAGATCAGCAACGTGGAGATTATCCACCGACAGATCAAGCCATCGAATTCAAGACGGAGGTTGAAAAAGAGCTTGACAAAGAATTACAGGCCCTAAAAACCTTAATGGAAGATCGCATCAGAAAAATAAATGATTTAATTAAGGATAAAGGCCTGAAAATGTTGAAGTTAGAGTCCTCCAGTGAAGGTTCTTAATGAAGATAATCTTCGTTTAAAGCCGATTTAGGCCGTTTTTTTAAGGATTTTTAAGCCCCAGCAACGTTGGGGCTTTTTTAATCCCCATTCAGACAAAGATCAGCCGGTTGAGTCAGTCCTGCTTCTTGGTTATGGGCTGTATTCACATCTTTGAGGCATAAGAAATAGGAACCACCACCCAAGTAAGTTAAAAACGTAAACCAAGTAGCTATGCGAATTCTTAAATACATTTATGAGTGCTTCTTTAGCAAACCTTCCGAATATCAACTGAGAAAGAACGTCAAGAATCCTAACTTGTACATGGTCTTTTTTCAGGGGAAGCGAATCCATGAAGGTACTTATAAAAGTTGCCAGGAATTTTTATTAGGACAAAGAATTGAAGTAAGTCCATCCTTATATAAAGATTAATTAGTTGAGTGAAGTTTGAGAATCAACCTCTGTATACTACGGAGGTTTTTTATTATCCTGTATTTTTCAAATCCTTTAAAATAGGAATCTCTTCTCAGACTTCTAAACAATCATATTAAGCACTTTTTCTATTAGTACCTTAAGCAAATGATCACAATAAGTTCAGCAAACATGGATGAACTCAAGTCTTTATGGAAAAGGCTTGACGGAGAATACGAATTGGTGGAAAGAATACACCTGGACCGTGATCAGCTCGATTATCAAATGACAGTGGTTCGTTCCTCACAGAATGAAATGAGTCCGGTTTTGAAATGCGTAGCTGAGAAGGTTTTTGAACATGATGATATCCTTCACGATGAGTCATTTTTCATCGATTTCACCTACAGCAATTTTTTAGATCGGGTAGAGGACGAAATCGGTGGAATTAAAAAGTATCCTGGTATTGCAAGATTGACCTTCGTCTGGAAGGAACTCACTCAGATGGAAAAAAAGATGCTTTACAATTACCTTAAGGACCTTGCTGACGCCCACGAAAAGGAATCGTTACAATGCTGATTATCTAAGCATAACAGTCATTGAACCTGAAACACTTACGATTTTAGTCATCTAATCGAATAGTTGTCTTTTTCGAAACAAAACCGCTTTCCTTCGTACAATAAATCGTTTTTTGAGTTGTTATACCATCAACATGCAAAAAGTCAATCTTATTTAAACGGATAGAAGTTTGGCATCAGGTTTGCATAACAGGTAACAAGTCTAAACATAAATTAAAGAGGGGTATGAAAGCTGTGAATTACATTTTCAACGTGTTTTTTGGTAAGAATTCCGAGTATCAAATAGAAAAAGATCCTGCGGACAATAGTCGCTACAGGGTTATCTATCAGGGTATGGCCATATATGTCGGTTCTCAAAATGGTTGTGAACAATACGTGAGTAAACTAGGTTAGAAAGATATAACTCATTAAGAATTAGCAAATTAGAGCATCAGCAATGGTGCTCTTTTTTTGTGCTTTATGATTACATCAGTGTACTATGAGGAAACGATATGAATTTCTGTGGACTGATTGTACTGAAAGGAGTTGTCGTTATCTCAAGGAATTTGGAATGATCCATAGAATACAGATTAGATTTGTTTTCTAACCCAAGAATAAGTCATGCCCCATATCCTGAACAAATCCCTGATCTTTCTAACGCTGATCAGTTGTTCAACCGCCCTAAAAGCGCAGCCATTCTCCAGAGCGGATTCATTGCGGGGCAGTATCACAGAAGAACGTGCCTGGTGGGATTTGACCTATTACCATCTCGAATTAGAAGTTTTCCCAGAAGAACAGCGAATTGAAGGAAGTAACCTTATCACTTACAAGGTTCTCAAATCACATAACGTCCTGCAATTTGACCTTCAACGCCCCTTGACAGTAACCAAAGTACTTCAAAATGGTCTTGAACTGGATTTTCGTCAGGATGGGAATGCCTACTTTGTCTCATTGATCGATGCGCAAGTATCTGGCGAAATCCAGGAAGTTCAGGTGTTTTACGAAGGGAGTCCCCGAAAAGCGGTCAGGGCACCATGGGATGGAGGATTTAGCTGGAAACAGGATGATCTGGGCAACCACTTTATTGCCACCTCATGTCAGGGGCTTGGCGCCAGCGTATGGTGGCCGTGTAAAGATCACATGTACGACGAGGTTGACAGCATGCGGTTAAGTGTGGAAGTACCTCAAAACCTTGTTGATGTCTCGAATGGTCGATTAGAGAAAGTGGACCGAAACAAGAAAAAGAAAACCAAAACCTTCCATTGGTTCATCTCTAATCCTATCAACAACTACGGAGTAAACCTGAACATTGGCAACTACATCAGCTGGAAAGAAGTCTATGAAGGAGAGAAGGGACCTCTGGATATTACCTATTGGGCACTGAAACAGGATGAGCAAAAAGCCCGTGACCAGTTCCTTGAAGTACCTCGAATGTTGAAAGCATTTGAACATTGGTTTGGGCCATATCCCTTTTATGAAGATGGGTACCAGCTGGTACAAGCACCTTATTTGGGGATGGAACATCAGAGTTCGGTTACTTACGGTAACAGGTTTGATAATGGATACCTGGGCCGAGATCTCAGTGGAACCGGTTGGGGACTCAAATTCGATTTCATCATCGTACATGAATCTGGCCATGAATGGTTCGCCAACAACATCACCCATCAGGATATCGCTGATATGTGGATCCATGAAAGTTTCACTAACTACTCAGAGAGTCTTTTTGTCGAATACCATTTCGGGAAAGAAGCGGGACAGGAATATGTCAGAGGAACCCGAACAAATATTGAGAATTCAAAACCCATGATCGGGAACTATGGCGTCAACGATGAAGGCTATCCCATAGATGTCTATTATAAAGGAGGTAACATCCTAAACATGCTTCGATCCATTGTTAAAGACGATGCCAAATGGCGAGATTTATTACGGGCGCTTGGAATAGAGTTTTACCATTCCACTACGAATTCAGCGGAGTTTGAGCAATTCATTGCTCAATTTCTTGGATTGGATCTGTCCCTATTTTTCAATCAGTACTTGAGAGATTCTCGGATCCCAATATTCGAATACTACTTCAAGGAAGGTAACCTTTATTATCGCTGGACCAATACCATTGCTGACTTCACAATGCCTGTTGATGTCGTGTTAGGGGATGCTGAAGTTCGATTATCAGTCTCTAATTCATGGGCCAATATGGAGATTGATGCTAATTCACTACGAGTCAATCCTAACTATTATATAGGCATTCTCAAAAGCAGATAGATCAGATACATTCCAAAACACTAATAGTACTTAGTCAATAGACATGTAAATTCTTTTCCCTCATTTACTTAACAATTATGAAACTAATATATTACTTTCACGTTTGTTAAGTAAATCACAAGTTGATGAAAGAAGTATCCATTGGGGAATTTGAAGAATTAGTATTGTTGATGGTGGCCGCATTGCACGATGAAGCCTACGGCGTACTCATTCTACAAAGTCTGGAAGAGAAGCTCAATAAAAAAGTGAACATCAGCGCCATACACGTGGCATTGAAAAGGCTGGAAACAAAAGGCCTGGTCAATTCCCATTTTGGCGGCATTACTCAGGACAGAGGGGGCAGACGCAAGAAATTCTACGTGATCACAGCAGCGGGCAAAAAAATTCTGGATAATCAATACGCCATACGAACGAGTTTGTACCAGCAAATTCCCAAGATCAGTTTTGGTAATGGATAATTACGCATCCCATAAAGCCATACAGTTCTTGCGTTGGTTCTGCAAAGCTGAGTTTCTTGATGAAGTAGAAGGAGACATCATTGAACTATATGAGCTCAGACAAGCACAACATCCCGGAAAGGCAAACAGACAATTGTGGTGGGATGTAATTCGCTCGTTTCGCTGGGTCAATTTGAAAAAGGTCAATACTCAAAATAATACACTAAGCATGTTCAACAATTACTTCAAGGTCGGGTTCCGTAACCTAACACGAGATTATCGGTTTTCCGTAATCAATCTCATTGGGCTTTCTATGGGGCTTTCGGTATTTCTGCTCATGATCATGATGATCAGACACGAATTTAGTTTTGACACTTTCCACTCCAATGCAGATCGGACGTATCAGATCATACAGGAATTTCGGCAGTCAGACGGTGCGGATCCTGAGATATGGACGCCAACACCTTTGGCTGCAGCCATGCTAGCAGAAATTCCAGCTGTCGAATCAAGTATCTACCTACAAGGAACAGCATCTAATTGGGTGACGGTTGAGGAAAAACGATTTTTCGAAGAAGATGGCATGATCGTAGGGTCTAACTTCTTCGATATTTTCAATTTTGAATTGATCCACGGTGACCCTCTTAAGGCACTTGCCTCAAAACGGTCAGTTGTCATCTCAGAAGATCTAAGTTTCAAGTACTTTGGTTATGAAAATCCAATAGGAAAAATCATTGAATACGAAGCATATGGCCCATTTACGGTGACCGGTGTACTGAAAAACGTTCCCAACAATTCCTATCTGCAATTTGACTTTGTTCTGACCCAGGATATCGAAACTTATTTAGAGAATGTGGTTTCCTGGTACCCGGATTGGTACCGATCCTGGCAGGGCCATGCCGTCAGTACTTTCGTTGTATTGAAAGATGGCACAGCGTTAGAGCATATTGAAAATCAAATCAGTGACCTGGTCCGAAGAAATCTTGATGTAGAAGAAGTCAACAAGTTCTATTTACTCGGATTACTCGACTTACATTTTGGTTCAAATGGTATCGATGGTCGTATCAATCAGCACATCAAAGGAGATATCGATAAAGTAAATCTATTCAGTGTGGTTGCAGTAGTGATTATGCTGATGGCTTGCTTCAATTATATCAATATCACCACAGCTCGATCCATCAAGCGTCATAAAGAAGTTGGCGTCCGAAAATCTATTGGAGCTTTTCGGTCTCAATTGATGATGCAATTCCTCGTAGAATCATTTTTGCTGGTATTTCTATCGCTGGTTTTATCTCTCATATGCAGTTATTATTTAGTACCATTATTTAATGAGATAGTAGGACTGAATCTATTATTTTCATGGGAATTGATCATTGACCTGATGCCCTGGTTCCTTGGAATCGCCGTTCTTGTGACTATGTTTTCCGGTTTTTATCCAGCGATCGTACTAAGTCACACCTCAGCGTTGGTCTTAGTACAAAAACTCTCTGCAAGGGGAACCAGAGGAAGTTTACTTAGAAATGGCCTGGTCACCATTCAATTTGGAGCTGTGATCATCATTGCTGCATGTCTATTGATCATTAATGATCAGTATCGCTACATGAGTGAAAAATCTTTGGGACTGAAAACGGAAGAAATCGTAGTGGTTGAAATCAATAGCGGGGCTGTTCGAAACAACTACCTTACCATCAAGAATGAATTAAAAACCAATCCGGCGATCAAAGAAGCTACAGGGATTACCCGGGTATTTAGTGGGTATCGATCTCCCGTATCTATCATAGGAAATACAGCGGATGACCTTGAAACAACTGGTGCCATGAAATTTTATGGCATTGACCATGAGGCACTTAAGGTATTTGGGTTAGAATTGGTAGCAGGAGAGGGCTTCAGCGGAATTGCAGGAATAGACAGCACCTCCGTTCTCTTAAATGAAAAGGCTGCAGAACTGTACGGTGGCCATCAAATTCTAGGCCAGTGGATTGATCTGGTCGAAGATCAAGGTGACCATGGAGCGGAGCTAAAAGCGCGTGTGATTGGTATTGTGAAAGACTTCCATTTTGAATCGTTGCATCAACCCATTAAGCCAACGATTATCGGCTATTACAAAAGCCCCTTTGAATCTATAGACGATATCATCATTAAAATAGACGCGAGTCGGATTGAACAGGCACTCGCTCATATTGAAAAGGTTCACAATACATATGACAAGAATGATATCATGGATTGGGAGTTTCTCGATGACATGACACAAAGAGCCTATGAAGATGAAGTGATCTTTAGAAATGTGATGACCATGGCCTCTATCGTTTCCTTGTTTATCGCATTGCTGGGGATGATTGGAATGATCTCCTACAACATCATTTCTCGCACGAAGGAATTTGGTATTAGAAAGGTATTGGGCGCTACGTTTGTCCAATTATTGATCGTACAGGGCAGGGTATTCGTCAAATACCTACTGGTAGCATCCATGATTTCGATTCCTGTCGCCTGGTGGATTTCCAGCAATTGGTTAGCCGCTTACGCCTTTAGGATCAGCATGACACCTATGCCATTTTTATGGATCGTGCTGGGATTATCATTGCTCACAGGCCTGACTGTCTATTACTTAGGCAGCAGTACTTTTCGTCAAAACCCGACAAATGCATTAAGAAACGAGTAGTGGCTATCAAGGAATTTTCGAGCTTGAAAAATACTTTGAATTAATGGCAGCGGGGATAGCTACTACAAGAGTATTTTCCAATGCATGTTTGGTAGCTACTGGAAGGTACCTGGGGATACGGATCATCTGCTGATGATGGCGGATACATTTCACTATGGAAATGATACTTTTCAACAAAGAGCTATTTGTATCAAAATCAATCAATAAGGAGGGTAATCACACTCTATTTAACATAATATAAATTATATAACAAAACAGACTATTGTGCCGCCTGAATGCCGATATCTTCGGGCTGTTTGTTACATAATGATATTATGTTAACCAGCAAAGCTGGACGACTATAGGGCTGCATCTGATCTTAGTAATTCGGTGACGACACCTTGAAGCTTGTTATATAATTGGCCATTATTTTAAATAGCCGCTGCGCCATCGCTGGCAGCCTGTCCACCGATCGCTCAATGGCACAGCGACTATTAAATGATTCTCTGTGCTCCAGATATTATCTCTATATCTTTGAATGATTCTACAGCGATCCTGTGGCCTTGCTGGCTTACCCGCGCCATCCCTAACCTCTGCGACAATAAAGTCCCACCCGCTTTTTGGCTAAGGCCAAATTTGGGACCTTAGAAAGTTTAGTCTGTTGTTTTGATCACTGACCAGTTGTCTAAATCTTAATTCCTGAATTCTGCATCTATATCCTGATGCTCTATTTTTCAATAGCTGTATCAATGGTCAAGAATTCTTCAAATACGCGATTCTCAGACGTCAGGAATTTTAACCATTTTAAGACCTGATTAATTGCTTAGGCTTTCAACGAATTTAGCAGGCTTTCCATGAATTTGATTCCAATAAGTTTCTGTGATTTCTGGAAACTACTGTTTTTTCGAAATTCCTAAACGTTGCTTAGTTGCCTTAGGTAATGTTATGTCTACATGGCCTTGTGCCGGCCAGGCATTTACTTTCTGTCTTGATACAGAAAGTAAACAAAGAGATCAAGCCAAAATCAAGCTTCTGCCCACAAGGCGAACACACCCCCCGCGATTTTGGCTGGCCAACGCTCTAGGATCTGCTCCACATGACTATTTCTGCTCTGATTCAGGCAATTGTTCTGCTTTTAATTCTGTATCAATTCGATTGAAGAAATCAATTAAGAAATTGAAATCCAAAGCTATTTCCTGAAAGTCTATTGGTAACTCTTCAAATTTGTGAATGATATATTCTAAGTAAACATGAAGAATTCTATTTCGGATATCAACTGGTGCGCTGTAATTGATTAAGTCATCAAGGTGATCAGCGATTTTATCTGTTACTTTAGAGTTTTTATGGACGGAAATGGATTTAGACATTGTTTTATTAATATAGTAATGAACAATGTAAATATAGGTTTAACCTATATTATTACAAATAGAAACAATGTTTATTCTTTACTTTTCATTGAATAATCCTATAAAAACATTGGTCAAAACTATATTTATCTCATCCAGAGTTGATTTTCGTAACTTTACAGTTAGAATGGAAGAAAGAATCAACAGAATTAAAGAAGTACTTGTCATTAAGGGTATCAGCCAAAAAGACTTGGCCGAGAGAATGGGCAAAAACCCCAATACAATCACTTCAATCTGTAATAACAAGTCTCAACCTCATTTGAAGGACTTGAAAAAAATGGCTGAGATCTTGGAGGTAGATATTAGGGATCTGTTGGTAAGTACTCTTTAGTCGATTGACTTAATTATTATCAATATTTCTTAGAGACTTCAAAACTGATTTATATTGCCTAAACTCTGTGTCTCTCGGGTTCATTTGCAATATGAAATTTACTTTTCCCAGTAAATGTTCCACATAATTGCTTTGTGTTATATTTTCATGCTCCATATGATTCTGCAATCCAAATTTTTGTATAAAATACATAGTTTGTCTTAACTTATTTCTCTTAGCAAATGGTACTTGACGCTTATCATTTACAACTACACCTGTTACTAACTGACGCATATTTCTTGTCATCAATTGTACTTTTTCTTCATTAATTTCTAAACCATTTTCATCGAAAATCTTTTTCACTTTTTCGAATAGTATTTCAGATTGGAATTCTCCTGAAAATGTTAAATCATCAGCGTATCTGGTATACTTTATTTTATGCTTTTTACAATACTCAGATATCTGATAATCTATTTGGCGAAAATAAAGATTTGACAAATATGGGCTAGTTGGAGCCCCTTGAGGAAGCGCGCCGTTTAAAGTACAAAGTTTTGCTAATAAATTAGAAACAATATTGGAGTAACTAAGATCATGAAAAATTTTCTCAATATTTTGAAGGCTAATTGATGGAAAAAAGTCTTTGATATCCATGCAAAATACCATTGGCTGATTGACATGATAATCAAGGTTGCTTATTATCCCTACTTTAGGCCTATACGCTTTTGCGAAAGGACTGACTTTTATCTTTTTTAAAATCGATTGTAGTATCCAGTACTGTATCTCCTTTAGGCTAGGTAATGGTTCTGCTAATTCTCTACTCTGACCATTTTTCTTTTTGATTTCAAATCTTCTGTAAAAAAAATCAGGATAAAAAACTGCTCGTTTTATATAGTCTTTTTTATAGCCAACTAAGCCTGCAAGGTGCGAAGTATTATATATGACAGGTAAACCTTTTTTTAAAATAGGTTCAGCATAACTTAGACACGCATCAATATTACTTTGAGTATAGCCAGCTTCTAGTGCCTTTTTTTGGAATTGGACCCTATATTCTTCGATCATCCAGAATTTTCGTTAACTGAGGTTGAGATCGAAACCCCAACACTCAGTATAATGAATACCGGATTTTAATGTGCCCGGCCCGGAGGGTAAAATCCATAGGGCGACTTTGTCGAGGGTACATTAAAATCCGGAACGCTAGAAAGAACATTCACCTGAAGAACAGTGACTTCACTGCTCCTTTACTTTATCAAGTAAAAATGTCAGTTCATTCTGGTTAGGAACAAAAATAACGTTTTTGTCTAGTTTCCCAACCTTCGAGTCTTTTTCTTCCTGAATCCAATCTTCTTTTCTATGATTTTTAAATTCCAATTCTAGATCAGCAAGTACCTCTATCCCCTTTTGAGTTACAATCAAATTCCTATTATCGATTTCTAAAAGTTTTTGAGCAATTGCTATATCAGTAAGTTGAGCAACGTCACTGAAATCAATTCCTTCCCGCGTCAGACGTTTTACGGAGCCATTTTTTGCTACTACATCCAACAAAATGTATATATATTTATTTTGACTCACTATTTATCTAGGAAATGCAGGTTCAAATTCTTTATTCTTGTATTTATGCTTCATCCAAAAGATTGGAAAAGTATTGTTTGGGGTTCTTTCATTGAATGTTACTAATGCTTCTGTCTGATTCATTCCAAATGAATAGTCTCTATTTAATTTCGGAATTAGATTTTCCACCTTTTTCATGAGCTCCGATTTGTTTGTCAATGAAGTGTCCGTATAAAAGTCGCTTATCCCCTTTTTATACTTTTGATATACATAAAAATCTATTCCTCGAGCCTGTAATTCATCTAAAGCACTTTCCTGAGCCCCAAATACAACCAAGGTTATCTTACTAGTCGGAATTTTGAAAATACTATTTAACTCATTTAGCGCAATCAAAGCGGTTTTTCCTGAGCCAATGTAATCATCAACCACAAGAAGACGTTCATTATCCTTCAATTTTAGTCCATCATAAGAATCAATAAACTTCGTATTTGAAGTTTTTAATCTCGTTGTTCTAGGTGATAAAGATTTAATTATATAGGTAGCTCCATGACCACTTTTTATTTTTCCGTCATCGGAAATCTTAATTATAGGTCCTATGTATAGTCTCTTGAAGCTACTTGAAATCTTATCAATAAATTCCAACATCTGATAAACACCAGGCTCTGATTCATTAAATTTTATCCAATGATATCTATCCAGTAATTCTAAGATCAGGTCTTGCTGTTCTTCATTGATATTAGCTACTAAATTAGACAATGCATCAAATGCATCTCTGCTGTAATGATTTTTCGACCACCCCTTCTCAAAAAATATGGAATACAGTTTTGAATAGATATTTGAGTTCATTCTGTTTTTAGAGAATCATTGGATAAAACCAAGTTTAGTAAAAAATTGGGTTTTATTATGCAATTCTATTATTCTTTATTCCAGTTGTGAGCTAAATATTGAGTTGCTATATTGGAAAAAAATAGCCTTAGATGTTTTAGTTTAAAATGAAAGTACTAATTGCAGGATCAAATCACCATTCAAACTCAGACGAATTTCAGAAAATTTGTTTTCAGATAGGTCAAGAACTTTCCAGATTAAGTCATCATCTAATTTTAGGGTCTGACAATCCGAAAACCGCAGATTTTCATGTCTTTCAAGGCTATAATTCAACTAAACTTATCAGCAATAAAGCATTTGTAATACGACCTGCTGACAAAAAGGAGACACCTTTTCATGAATTCAGGAAGGATTTAAATATTGTTTATTTACGAAAGGGAAGAAATTGGGCTTCGGGAAGAACACATCAAGTTCTAGCATCGGACGTAGTTCTTACCATTTCTGGTGGTAGAGGAACTGAAAATATTATTAGTACTGCTATGGCTTTAGGTAAACCAGTTCTTCCTGTTCCTAGTGGTAAAGGAATATCTGAGACGGTATGGAATGAACTCGATAAATCGAGTAAAGGTGTTTTTAAAGTTTTGAATAACGTATCCATTCTGGAAGAGAAATGGATTGAAACCAATGCCAAAATAATCGCTGAGTTCGTACAGCCATTGTACAAGAAAAACCCCTTTCGAATCTCAAGATTCGATCTTTCTGAATTGTTTTTATTGTTGGCATGTATTTTGGGAATACTAATATGGCTATTTCTTTTTTCGACGATGGTAGACGTTGGAATCTCAAAAATATTTCAGTTGAGCTCTGCTAGTGTTCTCATGGGAGTAATATTACGAAATGGAATAAAACGACTAAATGAAGATGGATTCTACCTTTCTCTCAGAATTGTACTAGTCGAACTAGTCGTTGGCGTACTAACTGCAATTGGACTACTCTTTTTCTATATTTCAGGAGGATTAGTGATAGAAGGAGGTTTTGAGTTTTTGCAAAAAACCGATTTAAATTCAATTTACAGAATAGGTATTTCAGTATCTATCATCGGATTAGGCAGTGGATATTTAATAGAAAAATATTCAGGTAAACTAGGTGATCTATTGAGAAACCAGATTGAAGAGTAATCTTAAAAGAGTTTTGTAGGACTTCATTCAGGCCCTCCTGCTTTATTGTCCTGCCCTTGTTCGCTTGGCCTTTGGGACAAAAAGTTAAGGCCTTCACGAACCTCCTAAGCTATTTAACATAACGCAAACATTATATAACAAAACAAGCTTTGTTGCTGCCTGAACGGTGATATCTTCGGACTGTCCCGTTATATAATTATATTATGTAAAACTGGCATCAAGGCCAGTGAATATGAATGTGTCTGCTCTCGAAGTTTGTTTCTGGTTGGTCACGACACTCCGAAGATTGTTATATAATTCGACATTATTTTAACCGGGCAGCCGGCGCTGTAGCCGCTGCGCCATCGCTGCGGTCCGCCGATGCGGCAACTAGCCCACCGATCGCTATATGGCACAGCAACTATTAATTGATTCTTACCGCTCCAGATATTAATTCTACATCTTTGAATGAAAGTACAGCGATCCTGTGGCCTTGTTGTCTCACGCCACTCAGCCCTGCCCTGACCCGCTGTTCGGCTTAGGCCGAATTTGGGACCTACAAAAGTTTAGACACTACTGCAGATGTCCAGCCATGTTGATGGATATTAATTCCTGAATTCTGCTCCGAAATCCTTATGCTCTATTTTTCAATAGCTGTATCATTGGTCAGTATTTTATCAAATACGCGATTCTCGAGCGTTACGATTTTAAGCCTTATCATTCTGAGTCGAGTCAGTTTCCGATTCTTGACCATCTTAGAAATTGGAATTCTTCTACAAAACTCTGATGGTCTATTTTTCAATAACAGTACCATTGGTCCGGAATTCTTGAAATATGTGATTCTCAGGTCTTACAAACTGAAGCTCCAGCGAAAGTTTGCGTTATGAATTTTGAGCTTTAACAGACCTTGGCCAGCTGACTCCTAATGTGATTCATCTACCTTTCCAAGAGAATGATTACTGCAAAAACTCCGAACTTCTTGGATTCTACTAGTTTCTGTAATTCCTAATGAACTCCTTGGTTTGGTTATGTAATGTTGTCCTATATACGCCCTTGTGCCGGGCAGGCAAATCCTTTTGGCATTGCCCCAAAAGGATTCAAAAACGCTAGACAGAATCATGCTTCTCCGCAATGGCTTACACACCCCCGCGATTCTGTCGGCCAGTGCTCGAGGAACTACATAATTTGATTAGCAATTCTAAAAATCAAATAAGCTCCCCATCATATTATTTATCAGATAATTTACGATGAATTTTTGCCTTTTCCTGTTGAGCGACCGATTTATGGAATAATCCCATATTTGTCTTATTGTCAAAATTAATTTGCTGTTTCTGAAGAGCAGCTTTTAAAAAATCAGATGTTATTTGATCAATATTAGCCTTAAACGCATAGTAAAAATTGATTTTGAGTAAGATCGAAAACTTTAATGTCGGTATGGTGATCAAATCGATGGACTTTGTAATATAATCTTTGTTATCCTTCAATGAGATATCGGCTAATAAATAAAATAGAATAAATAATTTGTATTGGTTGTCTTTTGCTGCTTCCTGAAGGCTTTCTATTCTTTGTTTTATTAAGGATACAACGTTCCTATGACCAATGATATCATAGACAGTATTTTGAACATATGTGGGAATAAAAGAGCCCAGCAGTTTGACAAGTATTTTATTACTATCAGTTAATTCATTTTCATCTGCTTCAATTTCTTTCTTGAATTTATCGACTAGGTCAAAGCCCCAGAAACATGCACGATCAATTATATAATCAAAAATCTCAAATACTAGTTTCTTATCATTGATCTCATCAATGTTCTTGAAAACTCTTCCTAATATTGTCAATGTCTGTTCTAATGTGCCTGGATCATCATAATCTGTATCAGAGACCGTCTTCAGTTTGACATCAGTATCTTGCTCGATATTTCCAAGTTCATGTTGAGATTCTTCTTCTAGCTGATCAATTTCATCATGAGTAAGTTGTTCTATATCACCGGAAATTTTGGTTAATGCTTCACCAAGTAATTTAACTTCTTGAATTTTAGATTTTAGGTGAATGTCAATACTAGTACCATCATTGTATCGAGAATCAAGATTTCCGAATATTTTTTGGGATCTGGAGTAAATTTCTTTCAGAAATTTCAGGTCAGATTTAGCAAATCCTGCATAAAATTCAAACTCATTCCCAAATGACAGGTAGAATTTATCATCATTCAATGCTTCCATTCTGAAGTCTTCATTCAGCTCCATGTAATGAGCTAAAAAGTATTCAAATACACCATTGAGGCGGAAAGTATAATAATCATCTTCTTTTCTTTTAATGATGCCTTTTGTTTCAATGTAATCCCAGACTTCCCTGGCTTGAATATCATTTCTAGGATTCAGAGCTAAGTAATTTTGTGTGAAACTTATTACTTCCAGATATGGAGCGCTATAATTTGCTTCTTGATGATTAATCAATAAATGATGAGCCAAATGAGCTAAGTATTTCTTGTATTTATCAAAACCAAAACTAGCTTGGGATTGAACTAGATTCTCCCTCTCCAAGAGAGATTCAATATAGAGGTTAACTAACCCAACGTCATTTTGAAAATTGGCTGTCAACCCTTTCTTGAAAATCCAAAGAAAAAGTGAGACAGTCCAATAATTAAATGGAATTGACATCCTGTTGAATATTGATTCGATTTTCTCGACAATTTCTTCTTTATGTTCATTTTCTAATCCTGGCCATTTATCAGCAAGTAGACGGATATGTTTTTTTCGTAGTTTATGGAAATGTAACTTTTTGAATTCCTTCGAATTAATGTTGAAATTTTCTAAGGCGTTAGCGACTGTTTCGTCAGCAGTTATTCGAAATGTTAGATTCGCCCAAGAAGCATTTTCCTTAAGTGCAAGGAGAAACCCTTTATTATGAACATCAAAATTATCTATCAAAAGAACGATTTTGTTTGCTTGAAGATAAAGTTTTGACTCATTTTTATTCATTTCATAGTACCTACTAAAAGAAGTAATGAGATCAACAGATTCAGTCTCACTAGCATCTATATAGTATGGAATTTTTCCATAGGTGTGAACATTCTTTAAAAGTTCAATCTGTATTTTCTTTAGTAATGATGTCTTTCCGCATTTATCTCGACCTAGAATTAAAAGATTGTCATCTGACCTAATTATAGATTCAATATCAGCATCTACCTCAACTTCCTGACTTTTCATCATTTCTTTAGCTGACTTAAATTTCAAAACCGGGTCAGTAAATAGGTCAAGAAAACTCTTATCTTCATCTAAAGCTTTGCTTGATACGAATAAATCTCCGGCTTTTTCCAATTCTATATCGTACTTCTTGCGAATAGTTCTCCTAAACTTATTCTGCCTTGTCCTATCATTATCAACCGGTATTTGAATTGATGAATCGATTTCTTTTATGATCTCATTTCTTGTGTCATAAATCCGTAAAGACCGTTCAACTGATAAATCCTCTAGATTTAAGTCAAGAATCGAAAAACCGATCTCTACATTACCAGGTGCCAAAGTGGCTGAACCTGCTATTTTAGCCATACCATCATTCGCTGTAACAGTAATCCCGGTCATGCTTTTATGCATGTGTCCAGAAAAAGAAATATCAAAGTAATTGTGAATGATATCTTCAATCTCATATTCGTTGAATTCCCTTAGATATTTCAAAGGATGATGATGAAGTAGAATCTTCAAATCCACATCGCCAAGATGATGTGCAGCTTGATGTAGCGATGTTTCAGGGAATAACAATTTATTTCGGTCATCATTCCCCACTGCCCTCCATGCTGTATTGATTGAGACGATTCCTATTTTTCGATCTCCAAAATTTCTTTTATGCACTGAGAAAAACTCTTCATAATGATCATCCAGGAGTTTATGTGAGTCTTTATAAGTTAAGTCCATAAACTCATAATAATTTTCTAAAGGCTTGTGACTATCTTTTAGATCATCGTTATTCGACTCGACAAATTTGTTAAGATCATAATTTGAATTCAACTCATCATCTATCAGCTTCAAAACAGATCTACGAACCCCTGCTCGATCAACATCATGGTTACCAGGACAAAGAATGACGTTCCCTTGTTCAATATTGTATTTTTTTGATAATGGGTCCAGCAATACCTCTTTTGCTTCCAGGAAATCTTCGAGCCGAGCACCACTGAATGTTAAATCACCTGTAAAGAATAGAAAGTCCACATCTTCATCCTTTGACCTTTCTAAAAATTTTTCAATTAATCTCTTTTGTTTCGCCTTTGAACTTGCGTCGGATGAATAGTGAAAATCAGTCAGGTGAAGAATCTTCATATATGGTTATTTCTTTAGTTCCGTTTTGTATGAGCACAAATTATGCCATTCAATGGTTTGAAGCCAATATTCAAAATACCTGCCATACTTGCAGTCTTTCTTAGACATAATGGCATGATTCTATTCCCCCACAGAGAAAAACAAAGTTCCGGTGGCTCTTCAGGAAATGACAAGTCCAAGGCTTATTTAGCTTCCCTCCTGCCTACGCGCCGTAAACCAGCCTTTGGTCTTGCATTTACCTCAGACCTTCCGTGAGTGAACTGCTTTCCCTGGTGCGGTTACCAGGGGTTCATTTCATTCTCTTATTTATGTATAGGTATTTTGTTCGTTTCCGTTTCTTTGGCGTGTGGTTCTTCTTGGTTTGGTATCGTCAGCCGTCGTTTTGTTTTCGCTACACTGGTGGCAGGTTTTGGGAGTGCTATTGTCGCATTCTTTGGTTTGAGTTTTGTATTTCAGAGCTACCTTTCTAGGGTAGTTCTTTTGGTCATATTTCTAATTGCTTAGAAAAGACGAAAGCCCGCTTACGCGGGCCTTCGTTTGTAGAATTCCTAAGTCTAAACGCTCTGCCTTTTATGCAGCAGCATCTGTACTCAGAATCGCATCGATCTCACCAATCTTGTCTTCACGATACTGCTTCTGCAATTCCAATTCATCAATACCAGCTTGTTGTAGTACTGCTTCCGTGGCTGTCAATCCGCTTCCGGCACTATTCGCCGTATCAAGCTCACCCTGTAATCGATCAACCAAAGCTTGTTGGTTATCAATCATCTCTGTAGGTGCACTTGTAGTAGTTAAGTGGTCTAGAAGACCTTGAGCATTTGACAAGTCATCAGTAAGGGCAGCTAGTTCCTGCTGGTTCACCTCTTGCCGATTCACTCTGGTATTGAGCCTTGTTGTTGTTCGCACGATTTCTCTGTTGAGTTCATGTGCTTCAGCTGACCATTTCTGCTTCAGATAAGTCAACTGTTCGGATGTCAAATCATTGAAATTTGTCATGACCTTTAAATGTTTAAATTAAAAATTAAAACCAATATTTCCCTTAGGTAATGTTATGTTCGTTTTCAGTGATTTGCGTTTGTTCAAGAACAACTCACGTTCAATTAATTGAATTCCGCGAACGTCTGATCATTTGTCTCATCGAGAGACTTGTTACTTCTTCTAGTTTTCGAATGACCTGGTCTTGAGGAAAGTGCACTCCCCTTTCCAATCTGGATAAAGCTGACTGGCTTATTTCCAAAGCCTCTGCAAACTGTCGCTGATTCTTGCTTACCTGGCTTCTCGCATATTTAAAAACTCGTGCAGTGATGTTGTTTGTTCGTCCCATCATACATCCTTTAATTGTGCTTTTATAACGGACTGACTTTTAGGCTTATTGTGCACTTTTCTTGAGTCAGTAAATAAAAACAGTGACTCACACTTTTTTCAAAGTAAAAGGTGACTCAAAAATTCCAGTTCGAAAATGTGACTCAAAGTTTTATGGAGGATAATGATCTGAGTCAGTACTTTCAAGAATAGTGACTCAAGATTTTTACAAGGAAAGCGAATTGAGTCAGTACTTTAAGAGATGGTGACTCAGACTTTTCTATTTCTACAAACCTATTCAAAAGCTACTTAGACCAAAGCTGACCCAGGACAGGCTGTCCTCAACTTTTTAGTCCTACACTGTGACCCAAATTCCACTCAGACCAGATTGTGATTAGAAAAGTTTCGAAATTTCGTAATAGTGAATTGAAACGTAGAATAGCTTTTATTTGATCAATATAGCTTGATCAATTTCATATCGATGTTCTGTCCAATTGATTGGGTCTCCATTTATTCCTTTTTGAAGGGAACTATTGAGTAGCCAACTTATCAGATTAATACCTAGATCATTCATACCCTTATATTTCATACCAGGACCACTTTTGATGATTTCAGCATACTCTTCTGGAATAAGAATACTGTTATCCCCCAAATAATAGAAATAATTGGAAATTAGTACTGTATTGGAACTTGTATCTGTTTTTGTATGCTTTGTTCCGTTGACTTTTGAATGCGCCGAAGTTTCCTGAATCCAATGGCCAGTCTGCTCATCTGTATGATAAAAATTATCTCCATAAACCTGAACTAAGCTTCCGTTTTGTATCGGCCTTTTATACTGGAATCTCTCATCACTCCAATATTCATCAAAAGTCATTTTCTCCGATACTTTCATCGCATATATTAAGTGATTTATTCTCTTGATTTTTTTACTGCCAGTTCCAATGACCCAATCTCCTATTTCTAAATTCTTATTTCCTCTTATACCAGGTTTGCAAACAGCTAAGGTGCAATAACCTCCAAATGGATTAGGAGCCAAGCCATAATCATGTTCGATTACATAAGAGAAAAAATTCATTCTAACAGTTTATTTTAGCTACTATGTAAAGAGGGGATCTGGGATCTCCAGAAGGGTTCTCATTTGGAATTAATTTTCCATTGATGATATCAATCAGTTTATCCAGGGAATTCCAACCTATTGTAGCTCCACCATACTTCTTAAATTCCCTTGGTAGCTCCGCATCTTCTTTATTCCCATGTGTGTAAATTCCGATTATTTTCTTCCCCTGTCGATGAGCCTCTTTGATTTCTTCGTTAACCCATTTTCTTGTATGAGTTCTAGGGCCAATCAAGCAAATTAAGGCTCCAGCCCAGCTTATTTGCCTTCTCAAAAATCTTTTTATCACTGCATCACTAGGCCGTTTTTTGCGGGTGTGCTTAGTACTATCTACAGAATAATTCCTTACACTGTAGCCTTTTTCAGCAAACCTCTCTTTTAAGCGTTGAACCTTATCATCGTCTTTTCCATAATGGCTGATAAACACATTATTACCTTTTTTGCTCATGATCAAATATTTTTTGGTTTAAGTTCCATTTTGGCGGGTAGAAATATTCCAATGACTTCAATGATGTCGGCCTAAATTTTTGTTTAATTCTTTTTCGATCTGATACTCCACTTATTTCGGGGTGAGCAACTCGTGAGTATTTGTCAACTTCGCAAAACAGGTTTTGGCAGTCTATCAATTGCAAACTTCTTCCCCAGAGAGTCTGAAACTTTATTTCCAATCTTTCAAATTCCATCTCCTGTCTATCACACATCAACCTTATTACATCTTCATCTGAGTATTCTCCTTTATGTTTAAAGCACTTTCTGATGCCGTCAATTGCACCCGGCCCAGCTTTAACGAATTCCATCTCCGAAAAAGAAGTTAACTCCGAATAGTTGATATCTATTGCGTATTGGAAGGCTAAGAAACTGCCAAGTGTTGGGTAAGTAATGAGTTCATTATAAAGCTGTTCCATATTAGTCATTTCTGATAGCTTATGATGGAAGCCATCGTTTAATAAACTCTCCAATAACTTAAGGTGATTCTGGTGTTTGTAATTGAATCGATAACTGGATTTTCCAGATGCCATTATATAAGCACCGGAGTATATAGGCTGATTGTTTTTTATCGCACTAAGGGCATTATCATAAGCGTCGAACGAATAGCTTGAATAACTAATTTCTCCTAAGTACTTCTCTAGTTTTCTCCAAGTATCAATCTTATTGAAGATCTTAAAGAGAATAATTCGAAACACCATTTCAGCAGGCTCTCGTACTTGATCATATATTACCTCCTTTATTAAGAATTGGCTCACTCTATCAGAAGCCCTATAGGCATTAGTAAATTTGAAAAGACGTAAAACATTATCGTCAGTCCATGGAGGGATGCCGGATTCAATACGCTTGTAAAAGACACTTTGTCTTTCAGCGGCAAATTTCCAGTATGTATCAAATACTATCGACTCCTTGGGTAATTGCTTCTTTGTGACTATTTCTAACATCTTAAGTTTTATATCTTCAAATCAATTTTTTCCGATATAAATCAACTCTCTATTCTTGAGGCTTACAAGAACCCTGCCTCCATTATTTTGTCGAAGAAGGTTAAATACTCGGTATGAACTCAAAATGGCTATTTCCCACTGCTTTGCAGAGCAATCTTTAACCTCAATCTGACTAACTAATTGTTTAACTATTTTTAAAACATCTGTATCGACGCTTTTACTGTATTTCAGTAATTGGTGGTCCTGGGCATGATTATAGATAAAAAGCGAAACCAGTTCTTCTGTAATTTGAGCTCGAGCTCCATCTTCATTCTCATCAACTTCTTCTTCACTTTTTCTTTTCAATTTCATCAATTTTCTAATGACCGGTGACCATCCTAGATATGCGAGGTAACCGTAGTGAAAAATGTCATGAAATCTGTATCCATCATCTTCATAAGAATTATCAGTTAAAGGATCTCCCAATAACTCTCCGTCTCTTTTATCAATTATTTGAACTGTTTTCTTTCCATTTTCCTCAACAGGCTTGAATTCTACTTCAAATTCACCCGGGAATCTTTCATGTTCAGGATACTGCTTATCGTAATTCTTAAAAGATTTTGGATCATCTTCATTGAACCGATCATTTGTCTTCTCAAGGTTAAATGAAGCCACTTTCTCTAATTCAATGTTATTTTGTGTTGCAATCGCTGAAACATACCATAAAACATCGCCTAATTCTTCTATTAATCTTTCTTTGAAAGAGGTGTAGGATTCACCATCTCTTATCTTCTTCTTTAATTCAGTAAGTACAGAGCCAGCTTCCCCTACGATCCCAAGAAAAGGTATCACACCATTAATGCTTTCATCTAAATGGTATTTCTGGATTGTTGTTTTTGCTTGATCTTGATATTCATTAAAATCCATGAAATAGCTATTGCTCCACTTAAAAGTAGAACAAAACCATTACTTAGTAAATACCCATTAATGGGTATATTTTACGAAACAATGAAGTTTGAGAAAAAGGAAGGGCTTTTAATGCTGATATGTTGATTACTTATTGTTAGCTGACTAAACATCTTTTAACGTTCACTCAAAGCATTTTCACGTACTCTCGAATTACATTCAGGCTTACTATGACAAAATGATTATTCTTGTGACAGCTATCAAAATAACCAAACCAGAGTAGACTCCCCACACGGAAAAAGATTTCATAGCTTCAAAAAAGTGAGATGAGGTTTTACCCCTTGGCTTAACTTCGAACATATCCTTTACATTCAAGCTATCGTCATGAAGTTTCTTGATAAACTCTGAATATGCTTCTCGAAATCCTTTCTCCAATGCTAAGTAGTAACTATCCAAGGCAAAGAAAAGGATAGAAGGAATCATCGTAACCCAAGCCAGATCAGGTTTACCCTTATCAGCAATAATAATCAATATCGCAGAAACAAGGGTTATGCACCATGCTTTGCATTGAGAACTATTATTGGCCATTCTTTGTATCACACCCTGCAGTATCTGTAGGTGTGTTTGAACTGAAGGAGATGAGTCATTTAATTCTGACATTGGACAATAAGATTCAAATCTGAGTATCTACTGTTCTTTAAAAATATTAATAAACTGACTATCTCTTTTAGCCCTTCACCGATTTCACAATATTAAATTCATTCATTCTAGCTCTTAGATCAAGAGCAATTCCTATTTGATCGTCAATATTAATTATGAAATCTTTCCATTTCACCAAATGAATAAAGGACGAATGTCCACTGAATGCCTTTCCTCCAATATGCCTTTCGCATTGCATAAATTGAGGTTTTATGACATTGAACATATTTTCTCTTAGTATTTGAAAAAGAGTACCAGTTTTTATTGTTCGAGAATGGCAACTTGGACATGTTTCATCTTCAATCAAGTAATCATAGCTGCCCTGGGTTTCTGGAAGAACGACGGCTAGGATTGCATTTGTTTTGCTTCTTTGACCCTGTCTGGATTGTTCTTTAAGTGAATATGAGATCTCCCAGGGAATCCATTGCTCTTTTTCTGGCCTATATGTCTCCTTCATATTTTTAGATATTAATACTACTGTTACAGTACTATCAAAAATCTTATCTCCTAGTTTAGATCCTATGGTGGAGTCCTTCAGAGAGTCAAGGCTTTCATTATCATTTTCACCTTTATAAATATTGTCACCATACCCTAAAGTTCTCTGCAACTCATCGACATAATGTCTTGCAGTTGTAGTTATTCCATATGGAGTTGAGGTCAAGTTTTGAACTGCCTTATCTCCATATTTATAAGAAACAAAAATTTTCTTACCCATCTGTAATAGTAACTAACAATTGTTGATAGAATCAATACCCAATTCTGGGTAATTTTCTGATGACGACTTTTTGGGGCGTTCCCCTACGGGTCGGGCTATCCACGCTACATGGTAGCTTGCTCCTATCCTAAGGACACAAATCTGGGTCGGCAGGTACCAGCACCATGTTATGTTGAAAAGCCAGTTTTTCTAAGTACCTCTTCTGCTTGGCTATTAATGCATCTTCATAAGCCTGGATACCTTGCTCTACAAATGCCTCTCCTTTGGTCATCACTCGATAGTAATAGCAGGCGATTTTTCTAGCAATGGCTTTGATGGCAACTCCACCACCTCTTTTAGCTCTGATTCTCCTACCAAATGAACCTAAAGCAAGGTGTTTACTTGTGAGTATTCCTTGAGCAACATTTCTGAATAGGTAACTCGCCTTGTTGTGCCGTTTGACTTTATGCCTTCTGTTACTCTTTCCTGAGCTATTCTTCTGAGGGGCAAGTTTTAACCAGCTAACAAAATGCTTTTCAGTTTTCCAGGCACTCATATCCACACCAATTTCACTAACGATTTGCAGAAAGCTGTAATCAGTGATTCCCGCAATAGTGGTTGGGTCTTTTCCTTGAGTTAATTTCAATAGTGGCTGATGCAGGTCCTTGATATCTGGCTTGTGATAACGAATGGGCTTTCTTTTACCCTTGATTTCAACATCAGGTATTTGACTCGTAATTTCCTGAAGCAACTTTTCAACTTCTTTATCACACTCATGAATAAGCTCATTATAGTGCTTCCATGATCGATAGGCTTGTCTAAGCGCGAATAGATGTTCTTCTCTGTACTCTCCCTCTAATGCTTTGACCACCAAATCTCTTTTCTTGTTGAGAATCGATGCTTCACATAATTCAACAAGCTTTTCAGGATCAGTTTCACCATCCAATATCTTCTCCACCATACGTAACCCACTGGCACCCGTGATATCATTAATAGCTTCCGTCAAACGAACATTCATCAGAGTAAGCGCTTTTTGCATCAGGTGAACTTGACTTGCAGAAGATTGTATGTTATCTCGCCTTACTCGCATGTAGGTTCTCAGAACTCTAAAATCTCCAGTTGGCACAAAGCTTTTCCTCAAAAGACCATAACTATGCAATTGCCGTAACCATTGGCAATCTTTTACATCTGATTTTCTTCCAGGAACATTTCGAACATCCCGACCATTAACCAGATACACTTCAATACCTGCCTCTTCAAGTATGGAATACAAGATGATCCAATAAACCCCAGTGGATTCCATGGCTACCGTTTGAATTCTCCTACTAATCAGATAGTCTTTCAACGCATGACATCCTTGCGTATAAGTGGGGAAAATCTTAACCTGTTCTTCACCAGCATCTACGAAGAACTCTCTGCTACCGATATCTATTCCAGCAGCATGTTGATGGATTACATTGAGGCCTTTTTTCATAATCATTCATATTTAAATGATCTAAAGGCCAGCTATTCAGTAAGTAACAATATCATCCTAAGCGGGAATATCATCCGAAAATGACATCACCATAAAACTCTACATCCAATAGCCGGGACAAGTTTCCCTGACAGGTAATAAACACTAATTCGAAGCTCTGTCACTTCCATTAGATCATTGGTACTAAGTTAGCTAGTTGAGAAGGTGTCCCTGACCCAAACTCTCCGGCTTGCCGGTTGGAACTTCCCTAACGCTTTTGATTCTGCTTCATACTCACACCCATTTGCCACACTCCCAGGCTCCAGGCCTACCTCAGCCTGTGGTACTGTGGCTCCTCGGCAGCTCACGTATGGCAAAAGCGTGTTTTATTTCTACTTCAGTATGCGAGTCACTGGAATGAGGCCAAGCAAGAGGTCCGTAGCTGGAGAAAGTTCGAGGGTTAGTTGAATAATAATTCTACCTCTGATCACATGTCCTGCATGAAATACGATTATCAAATCACTCCACTCCGGAACACATGCTTTTGGCCTCAGAATAATTACCCGTTGTTGCTGCAAGACGTTCCGCACCCATTTGCCACTCTCCTACCCAATACCAGCGCGCTACTTGCGGTACTGTAGCTCCTCGTAGCTTGGAGTTGGCAAAAAAGTGCTTGTACCGACTCCTTTTGAAACTCCATTGAGATTAACCAACATAAGGTAATTACTATATCCAGTTTCCGCACCCTTTTGCTCGCACTCTTACCCACTACCCAACTTCTCGCTGTGGTACTGTGGCTCCTCGCTGTGAGGTACAGCAAAAGCGTGCTCAATACCGTTTAAAGAGAATGAGAGCGAGGCGGGATTCGAACCCGCGATAGTGATTTTGCAGACCACTGCCTTACCGCTTGGCTACACGCTCTAATTGGCCCGTCGAGGATTGATCGCAGCGGCGAACCGCCTCGAAACCTTTACCTTATAAGAGTACTGCTCTAACCATTGAGCTACGGGCCATAGTTGTTTTGTACGCCTACTAGGATTCGAACCTAGAAAACACAGATTTTAAGTCTGTGGTGTATGCCAATTCCACCATAGGCGCTTTGTACGGAAGAAAGGAGTCGAATCGCACCGGCGACCCGGCTTCAAAACTTCTCATCTTGAGTGAGACGGCTTTGCCATTTTGCCCACTTCCGCATGCAGTACCCTGTGAGGGATTCGAACCCCCAATAAACTGGGTCTAAGCCATCTGTGTATGCCAATTCCACCAACAGGGCATTTAATAAGATGGCCTTCCAGGACTCGAACCTGGACCATTTGATTCAAAGCCAAATATGCTTACCAGTTACACCAAAGACCATTATTCAATACATCAGTAGGAATGGTAAGACCGGTAGCCGGTGCTATCGAACTCACATCTTTGAGATCGAACTCCAATATTCTATACATCGGAGCGGCGAACCGCTTGAACTACATTCCTATTGGGTGTCTCCGGGACTCGAACCCTGGACTCCTCCTTCACAAAGAGGCATTTTACCAGTTAAACTAAAGACACCATATGTACTCCGTACGGGATTCGAACCCGTGTTTCTCGAGGGAAAGTCGAACGTCCTAAGCCATCTAGACGAACGGAGCATCAAACAAGTCTGAGGAGTAGGATTCGAACCTACGACCCCCTGCTTCCAAGGCAGGTAAACAACCACCGTTATCCCCCCAGGTATAGCAGTACCGACGGGACTCGAACCCGCAACTACCCGAGAGACAGTCGGGCACTCTGGCCAATTGAGTTACGGCACTATTTCGTGGAACAGACAGGAATTGAATCGCACCGGCGACCCGGCTGTATCTCTGGGACTTCAAGCCAGCGCATTGACCACATTTGCTTCTGCTCCATACAAACAAAAAAAGCATCCCGTGTGTGGGATGCTTCCTTGATTTGACTTTATATATCTTTTCAGATCATGTCATATGCACATCCCTCATAGCACAGTTCGGTTCCAACTCGAAATCGAGACGAAATCGATCCTGGGGTTGACAAAAGAGGTCTATATGTATGTGTAATAAATTCATTTTCTTTCTTCGTTTGTTGTTGTTCATTAACGATGCAAATGTGAGAAGGGTTACTGAAAAATCCAAGAAATATTTCAAATTAAATTACTGATTATCAGATAGTTAACTACCTTTTAGGCAATAGGATTCCACCCCGCTCAAGGCGGGTTCTTTATGATTTTCACAACTGCCTGTCTCTCAATTGTTTGCTCATTCAGATCCTATCGATATGCTTTTCTAAGCTTCAAACATTTTTTTCAAAATTTGACATAAAAAAAGCGTCCAACTTTCGAGGGACGCTTCTGCTTTTTTGATTTTTTATCTATGTATTTGACTATAAATTTCAGTTTTCACAAAGCATATGCGTCCCATCCCTCTGTTCCAAGGGCAGAAATTGACGAAAATCGTCGAGACATATATGCTCTAAATGTCTATTCATTTGATCGCAAAAGTAATGAATCAAACTGATGATGACCCGATGGGGTTTCATTTCGAGTGGTAATGATCCATCAACCGTAATTGTTTCAACCCAATTCTTCTGGATTAAATCCACTATCATTTGTTTTTAGAATAGGGTTCATCTCATGATCTTCAACAGTCACGATCCGTCGAAGCTTGTTATATAATAGCCGTTATATTAAATAGCCGCCACTTCCACTTCGGTCGACCCACTTAGACTCAATTTCTTTTTTACAGAATCTGTTTAAAAGTTGATTGGGTTCATTAATGACATTGTCAGGATGTCTATTAGTTGGAGCTACCTTCTTCCACCCTAGCCTCAAAAAGCTGAGAGAGTGGCTAGCCCTGGACCCAAGCTATTTAACATAACGCAGGACATTATATAACAGTCGAGCCGTTGATATAATACGCCATTATGTTAACTAACTGGAAAGTCATTTATTGTCAAAATAAAATGACCAGTCTAAATATTGCTCAACCTCTAGATGTAAACCGAACCGTAGTGCTATTTTGCATTCTTCAATTCCAAGAGAAGTTTTTTAGGGTCTTGTCTATTATCCCAGAATGCAGTGATTATTATTTCCTTCTGATTGTACTGATAGAAAATACTAAAGTGCCCCATCGTAGCAACATGTGTTTCAGGGAAATCAGCTTTTCGAAATAGAGTCGGATTAATGGCAATAAGCTCTGCTTTTTCGTTGCTGAGTCGAAGAAGCTTTATTGAATAAGAATTTGATTTATTACGATTAACCCAATATTTAAAAATACTATTCCTTTGTCTTGCAGCTGTTTCAGTCCAAACTATTTTTCTCTTAGCCATTGAAGCTCTCTCTCATTAAGTTGATCTTGCCCCACGACATTTCCATTTGTTATATCCGCCTCACTCATTGAAAGCATAATCTTTTGATCTTCTGTCAGTTGGACCAGTTCTTCCTCTACATTAGAAGATTTGATCATTTTTTCAAGGGCTTGCAGATACTCAGAATTATTAATCGTCATTAAAGTATCTATCAATCTATTTCTTATTTCACTAGTACTCGCCATTTCATAAAGGTATATAATACAGAATTCTCATTCAATTATTAACACCACTTTGCCCTTACTCCTTAAACAGAAAACTTAATTTATGCAGCTGAATTTGTTAGTGGTTGTCAAACAATGTTATACACCCTTTCGTACTTTATTGTCCTTCCCTGGTTCGCTTGGCCTTTGGACTGAAAATAAGGCCTTCACGAACTTCCTAAGCTATTTAACATAACGCAAACATTATATAACAAAACAGGCTTTGTTGCTGTCTGAACGGCGTATTCTTCGATCAGTTTGTTACATAATGATATTATGTTAACCAGCAGAGCTGGACGAGTTTAGGGCTGCATCTGATCTTGGTAATTCGGTCACGACACTCCGAAGCTTGTTATATAATTCGTCATTATTTTAAATAGCCGCTGCGTCATCGCTGGCAGCTAGTCCACCGATCGCTTGATGGCACAGCGACTATTAAATGATTCTCTGTGCTCTAGATTGTAATTGATTTTCTTTTGAAGCTTCTACAGCGATCCTGTGGCCTTGCTGGCTCACGCCACTCAACCCCAGCCTTGCCCGCTGTTCGGCTATAGCCGAATTTGGAAACTACATAAGTTTAGATACTGCTCCAGATGGTTGGCCAGCTTAATGGATCTTAATTCCCGAATTCTATGAGAAATCCTGTTACTCTATTTTTCGATAGCTGTATCATTGGTCAGGAATTCTTCAAATAATCGATTCTCAGGTCTTACAAACTGAAGCTTCAGCGAAAGTTTGCGTTAGGAATTTTACCAGCTTTTAGACCAGGTCAGTTGTTACAATCTGAAATTCCTGAATTCTGCTTCAAAACTCTGATGCTCTATTTTTCAATAGCCGTACCATCGGTCAGGAAATCTCTGAATAGTGGATTCTCAGACGTTAGGATTTTGAGCGTTAAGATCGAGCTAGCGGCTTTGACACCAAGTAAGATTTGTCCACTTTTCAGGAGAATGATTTCTGCAAAATTTTATAATTCCTGGATTCTGCTAGTTTCTGTGATTCGCTTCTATTCTTTAGTTGTGTTATATAATGTTGTCTTGTGTACGCCCTTTGTCGGCTTCCCCTGAAGTTGATCCACTCAAAAATAGAGTTTCAAGCTAAGTAAATTCTTCGTAAACCTGCTTGGGAGTACGATTGCCCAGTGCCTCATGAGGTCTATTTTGATTATAATCTTGCATCCATGCCTCTGTTTGATCTCTGACTTGTCTGATATTCTTGAATACATAGGCATTCAAGAGTTCTGATCTCAATGAACTATTGAACCTTTCTATGAACCCATTTTGCATCGGTTTACCTGGCTGGATAAAATGGAGATCCACATGATTCAATTTTGTCCAATCATCCAGTTTTGTACTGATAAACTCCGGCCCATTATCTACTCTAATCATCGAGGGAAGTCCTCGAAAGGTTTGCAGCCTTTCCAATACTCGGATTACCCTTGCTGAAGGCAAACTGGTGTCTGATTCGATGGCTAATACTTCTCGATTGAAATCATCAATGATATTCAACATTCTGAATCTGGTTCCATCCCACAAACTATCTGCGACAAAGTCTAGCGACCATACCTGATTAGGCCGCTCTGGTTGAAACAAGGCCTGTTTGACTCTGGCAGGTAATCTCTTGCGAGCTCTCCTGCGAATATTGAGTTTAAGCTGTGTATAGACCCTGTAAACACGCTTATGGTTCCATTCAAAGCCTTGATGTCGTAAACGGTGATAGCACTTCCAAAAACCAATAGATGGATGCTTCTGAACCAATTCTGTGAGGGCCTTGATCACCTCTTCATCATCCGGAGGCTTCGGTGTGTAACTGAAACTGCTTCTTGGAATCTGTACCATCTGGCAAGCTCTACGAATACTAACCTCTGAGTGGGTGAGCATATGCCTGACTAATATCTTCTTCTTGTCAGGCGTTAAAGCTTTTTTTCTACTGCATCCTTAAATGCTTCATGAGCCAAGCTCAGATCGGCGAACATTCGTTTCAATCTGGCGTTCTCCGATTCGAGTTCCTTCAACTTCTTAAGCTGATTGGAATCCATTCCTCCATACTTAGCCTTCCAGTTGTAGAATGTAGCATCACTAATGCCGTACTTCCTGGCTACGTCTGAGGCCTTCATTCCTGCTTCATGCTGCTTGATCGCAGAGATGATCTGCTGTTCGGTAAATCGTGTCTTTTTCATTTTCGTTATCCATTTAAAATTACGCATTCGCTGAGCTAATCACTCAGCCAACTCCATTTTAGACTGGACAACTTTTAGGGAAGCCGACACGGCTCCTCGTAGCTTGGAGTGACAAAAAAGTGCTAGTAACTATTTCTTTCGAAATACCCTAGTTATTCACCAACATAAGATAATTGCTACTTATGTTTTCCACACCCTTTTGCTCGCACTCTAACCCGCTTCCCAACTTCTCGCTGCGGTACTGTAGCTCCTCGCTCCGAAGTGCAACAAAAGCGTAATAAACGCTAAGCAAGTCCGGGAATCAAGGATACTCATTCTTTAATAATTTGATCTTATTTCTTAATTCTAAATATTTTGTAAGAACTTTCTTGTTGTGAGGTTTAGCCTTTTTGATCGCTAGTGAAATAGCTTTTGCCGCTGCTTCTAGTTTGTTTCGGTTACTTTGTCCTTCATCTTCTGAAAGTAGAAATTCGGCAAGTTCGACATAAGATTCTGTCGCCAAATATTCTGAGTATGTGGAGTAGTTATTATCAAAAGACTTGACCAACTGCTTCAAAGAAACCAAATACTGTCTTGATTTCAAGATATAAGCCCTTTTTGGCCTTTTTGAACCTTGTAAGCCCAAGTATGCAAAGAGAAAGGCAATTGTATTTAATAGGGCTTCTTTTGCGTACCTTGATTCGATAATCTTTCTGTTTTCAAAATCACCATACAATTCCAATGCGACAATACCACTTTGGAGCGCTCTTCTCAGAGTAAGTGTACTTATGGGCTCAAGCCCTTCTTGGTTCTTAATATTCTTCTTGAAAGCGAGACAATACAGAAGAAGGCAAAGGGAATGATGAAACCTTGGGTCTTGGGGGTATTCAGCAATATATCTTTTAGTCAATCTAATTCCATCAATATATGCACCTGATCTTCTAGCAGCCCAAACCTGCACATATTTCAGCTCTTTATAAATACTCGTAAAGTATTCTTCGTGCCTTTTTTTACCAAAACGTTTAACTGAAAAAGCTAACATATTTTGGATTTGCTTTACGGCATAGGCATTCGGTCTCAGTCCTCTTTTTCCAGTAGGGTAAGGTATTGATAGATATACAAGCATCTTAACCAGAATTTCTTCAGGACTTCCTGTAGTTAATTTTCCTATCCGGTCGATTATATATTCTTTTAGATCTGTAAGGGCATCTATACTTGGCTGATGAATCGAAAAATAGTATGCTAGCTGTTTGAAAAGTCTGATCAGGTTAGTATCGTCCGATAAATTACTGTAATCAAAAACAAGTGGTAACTGTTGCTTGATACTTTCAATAGAATCGATACCGAAGTTCTTATCTTTATAGAAATCTCCTGTTGCATTGAGAATAGACCTAATACCATCATACAAACCTAAATTGATAAAAACTGTATGTACTTCCTCTAATGCATTCGAGATATCTTGTCCATTTTGATCTAGTTCCTCAAGAGCTTTATTCATTTTATCAACATAGTACTTCGGAACTTTTTTACTCTTAATAGATTCTTGAACAGTGTTTCTGAAATTATCATACTGAATAAATACACTTAGGTTTTCAAGTTTATTTCTGCCACTATTAATCAAGTCGTTTATCAATTCTAGAGCTTGTTCTTCTTTTTTAGATTTATTTGTTCTTACCCTATCTGAGAAGCGATGCTGAAGTAATAAATGTCGTTTTATCGTCTGTACAAGAAATGCATATGAATAGACACCCTTTTTATAGAGGCCATTAATAGTAAAATTGGCAAATAGCTGCTTTGAACTACGTATACAGTCAATACTAGTCTCTCCTATTTCCAATCGACGAATGTTCTTAAATTTTTGAACATTGTCCGCAGAAGACAGAAAAATGGCAATTTTTGACTGATTAGTTTCCTGAAAGTGACGATTTAATCTCAATACCTTAGAATAGACTAATGCATCGTTCCTGATATTCTCTAGATCTCTTGTCCTACGATCTGTTACGTATTTAACATATTGAGTATAATTTCCTTTTTCATATTCTTTCTCAAATTCTTTAGCATAGTACGACTCAGGCCTTGATTCAATGTCTGAAGCCAATGGTGAGTATGCTGCTTCAAATACATCATCTCTCTCCATGAGCATTATCCCAGACAAGTCTGAATTTTCTTCAATGAGAATCTTATTATTACTAAAAAGGTCTTTAAACCTGTTTATATCCCGAGTTGACTGATCCAGCATAATTGAAGTCAAAAGTGTTAGCCTCTGCTCAATTAGATGAATATTCTCTTTCTTGAAATAGTCTTTGAAGTCGTCAATATCCCTTAGTTGACCTGTTGAATAAAAACTTTCAATTTTCTTCTTTAAACCAATAATTTCATCACGATATTCATCGGGAAGAATCTTGGTAACACTACTATCAAAAAATGCGTACATAGACAAGAACTTATCAGCGCTAACAAACGGTTCAAAGCTCTTATCCTCAGCAAATCCAAATGGAATGCAATAATTGATGATATCATGAGGATCAATAAAGTAGATAAATTCATATCTTTCTTGAAATGAAAGGTCCTTGCCAACTTCTTCTAGTTCCCGAATCCCCAGAGTAGAAAGATATGACTTATTATTTGACATTACGAACAGATTTTATCCTTTGTTCCTGGCTCCACTTTTGGAAAATCCTCTATTTGAACACTTTCTATAATTACCTTAATGCTCTTGATTCCTCGCTCAATTTTTTCGGATGCCAATTGAATAAATGCAGCATTTCCAACAAACTCAGCCATAGCTTTCAACAAGTAAGGTTTGTCGATATAAACATCATCATTCACATTTGAGAAAAACTCATTAATCTTCGTCTCAATCGACTTCTTAGTTCCAACATGTATCGTGTCTTTTGATCGAAAAGCGTAAATAGGTTCATCGAGGCTTCTGGCATCATCTAGCAATTGAAAATCCGAAACAATGAACTCTTTTTCAAGTTCTTCCTCTTCAAGTTCTTCAATCTCTTCGACTTGGTAATTAGATATGTTTTGCATCAATTGTCTATTCCCAATTTCCAAAATCGGCGCCAAGAAACCATCCATGCCGGGAAGTACATCGTAAACTCCTTTAATTTCTATTTTAGCCATTGCTCTTCTACCATTTTATCCACAACATCAATCATTTTCTTATTTGCATCGCGAATGCTGTCTTTGTTCGGATTATATTCATAAAATCTTATGTTCTCAGATGGAACTATTTGATTTAATTGTTTCATTTTATCCTCACTATCTTCATAAAACCCAGGTAAAACCAATGCTATGGGACTCTTTTCATCAAACTTGATTGGTTTATTCAATTGAAGTTCAATCGTCGATTTTCTATAATCAGCATTGTCAGTCTGTTCATTAATCATTTTGAAATAGTTCTCAACAGGATAATTAAACTCATTATGCCCTAGTTCGTTTACCGGTTCACATGATAGATATTTTTCATTGCTCCCATAAAAAGTGATGATGAATTTTGATATACTATCTTTATCAACTCTAATCAGGAAATGTTTCAATGGACATTCTTCTTCATGAATGTCATGAGTCTCATAAAGCCCATCACGAAATGCACCGGTATCGAAGGGGGCAATTTGATTGATTGGAAGACTATCAATTTCATCAAAAACGATACAAATAGGCATTCTATTTCTCTTCGCTGAAGTCTTTTCAGACTGAGTCTTATCAAAATATGCAGCGGTGCCATAGAAAAAACAGAGATCACTATTGTTCCCAGGCTTAACATCCTTACTCCTTAAGATTAGTTCCAGTTTATTACTATTACTAGAATGGAAAATTGGCAATGGCTCCAAACTTGATCCATTTACTGAAACATTCTCTAGAAATTCCATTATTCCGTACTCAGACACAAGTAAACATTAGAAAGTGACACATGATTTTTTCAATTCTTAGTTGTTATCAGTCTTTATTTTT